>JADJBB010000004.1:300000-569228 GCA_016703965.1 Acidobacteriota bacterium | reverse complement strand
GATAAACATAGACAGATTGAGCGGGCCCGAACCGGTACGGGCTGAGCTTCAGCGCGATGTGAAAGGCACAGGCGCCGAGGCTGGCCTGCACGTTGAGAAACGATCACCTGTCAGCGAGGACAAACTGGATATTTCCAGCCGGGCGTCAGAGGTTGGACGACTTGTCGATCAGCTGAAAGCGATGCCGGATACTCGGCAGGAACGGATCGATGCTCTCAGGGAGCAGGTCGCAGCGGGAAATTACCGCCCGACCGGCGACAGCATCGCCGACGCGATTTTAAAGGACGACAGATCCTAACATCGACAGAAAAGGAGAACATCTCTTACTTTCGGCGTCGGCGTACAGGTCTCTTGTCCTTGGAGTAATTAACTCATGCAAGATGATCTAATACGAAAGATAGCCGATCTTATGGCCGAGCAATCGGCCGCCTACACGAGCCTTCAATCGTTAACTTCACATCTGATCGCGGCCCTGACACGCTGCGAACCGACGACGATCGAGTCGCTTTCACGCTCCGGCGAAACCGAAATGTTTCGCATGCGGGCGAGGCTGCTCGAGATAACATCTGCTCTCACCGAATTCGGCAAGTTCCGATCGGATCAAACCGATCCGAAGCCCCTTGACCCCAATGCCCGCGAAGCATTCGAGACGCAGGCAAACAAACTGCTCGAGGCTGCCCGCAGCTACGAGAAGATAGCCGGACGAGCCGCCAGCCTCGCTCTCGGTGGATCATCATTTGCCGCGGCGTCGATCCAGATGTGCGGCGTTCCGCCGTCAACCTATCGGGCTCCTGTCCTGAAGTACAGCAAGGGAGCAACAGCATGAGTATAAATTTTTCAGCGTTCGAGATCGGTCGACGTGCCCTCAACGCCAACCAGCTTGGCATCGAGGTCACCGGGCAGAATATCGCCAATGTGAACACGCCGGGCTACACACGCCGCCGCGTTGAACTCGTCGAATCTGCGTATCAGGGTATTCACGGATTTACGTTAGGTACCGGCGTTTCTATCGCCGGTGTTCATTCCTTTCGAGACATCTTTATTCAATCGAGAATTCAGACCGAAACCGGGATCGCCGGACGCCTGACAGCCGAACGTGACGCCCTCGCCCCGGTCGAAACTGCTCTTCAGGGCAGTGAAAGCGGCGGCCTGCAGAGCTCGATCAATGCCTTTTTCGGAGCTTTTCGCGATCTCGAAGCCAATCCAAATTCCGTACCGCTCCGCTCACTCGTTGGCCAACGTGGAGCGGCATTGGCAAATGCTTTTCATTCGACCGCTCAGAGGCTGGATGATATTCGCTCGATGACCGACTCACAGCTTCGTGCCACGGTGGATGAAATAAATGGCCTTTCAGAGAGGATCGCGGGCCTTAATGAAAACATCCGTTCCGCTGAGGCGGCCGGTGCCGAAGCTTCGAGCCTTCGCGATCAGCGTGATGTTGCCGTTAATCAGCTCGCCGAGCTTACCGGAGCGCGCAGCACGACCAATAATGACGGCACACTGACGTTAACGCTTTCTGATGGCCGTCCGCTTGTTCTCTCGGGAACCGCCAGCAAACTCGAAGTAAATGACACGCCGCCGAACGGTTTAGCTGATATAACGCTCGATGGCGAGCCTGCTGTCTTTAACGACGGTGCGATCGCGGGTCTCCAGAATGCGATCACCGAGGTGACCAAGCAGCTCGACGATCTTGACAGCCTCGCCGCCGCGGTCGTCTCACGTGTGAACACGCTTCACACCTCGGGAACCGATCTCGACGGAAATCCCGGCGTCAATTTCTTTAACGACACACCGGCGGTAACGGCTGCAAATATTTCAATTAACGCGGCCATCACGGGAAATCCACGGCTGATCGTCGCTTCGCCGGTGACCCAACCGGGCCAGACGGGAACGATCGCCGGCCAGATCGCAAACCTGCTTACGGATCAGAACACGACCGCGGGTACTCGGACCGGTTCCATCAGCTCGATCTTTGGTTCGATGATCTCAGACGCAGGTGAGCGCGTGGCTACGGCCGACAACAATCTCCAAACCCAGGCGGCGATCCTTTCCCAGGCAACCGCTCAGCGAGATGCGGTTTCGGGCGTTTCACTCGATGAGGAGGCGATCAACCTTTTGCAATATCAGAAGGCGTTCGAAGCCGCCTCTCGTTTTATCAAGATAGCGGACGAAATGACGCAGATGATACTTTCGCTCGCTCAATGAGGGTTAATGGTGTACTAAAATGAATTTTAGAGTTTCGGACAGCAGATCAACGGCGAACACGACCAGCCGCATTAATTCTCAGCGGAGCCGTCTCAGCACTCTCCAGGAACAGCTTACGACCGGAAAGCGTATCAATCGCGCTTCGGATGATCCGTCTGGAATGGAGATAGTCCTCAATCTTCGCACCTCGCAGACCGAGATCAAGCAGTTTCAGCGGAACAATCAAGCGGCGAATCAAAAACTAGTCGCTGCAGATGACGCGCTCAATACCTACGAAAACGTCCTCGAACGCGTCCGTGTGCTCGTGACCCAGGGCCTCAGCGATACCTCGACACAGGCGGCGAAGAATGCACTCGCGACCGAGATCGAGGCTTTACGCTCACGGATCCTGACAACAGCCAATACCGCGAACAACGGCGAATACCTCTTCGGTGGCGTCCGCCAGAATGAAGCTCCGTTTGACGCGACGACCGCCGTTCCATCAGCAACGCCGACATCCGCCCAGTACATTCAGGTAGAGCCGGGTTCGAAAGCCATAGCCGTGGGCGTAACCGCTGACACGATATTTAGCGACGCTACATCGACCATCTTTACCGATCTGACGAATGCTGTCGCCGCTCTTCGCGGCACGGGGGATGCGGTGGCAGATCGGGCAACCCTCGAGGCTACGAGCTCGCGGCTTGTGATCTATACCGATCAGGTCAACAACGCCCGTTCGATCATCGGGGCGAATATGAACGCGACCGATATCGCGGCTGATTCACTGGCAAGCAACTTCCTTTCATTGGACGGCAGAGCGTCGGATATTGAGTCCGTTGATTTTGCCGAGGCTGCGCTCGGCGTGGCTGATGCCGAGCGTTCGCTTGAGGCAACGCTGCAGCTCGCGGCACGCGGACGGCGTTCGCTTTTTGATTATTTGGGTTAGCTGTGCCAGCTCAGGCATCTAGAAAAAAAAATATGTCCGTTATCACGATCAAGGGAAAAGAAGTTCCCTACGACGAGAATGAGGTCATAACCTTTGCCGAAGGGTTGATCGGAATGCCTGAGATGCGGCGTGCCGTGCTCGTGCCGATCGATGAATTCAAGCCGTTTTGTTGGCTCGCGTCGGTCGAGAGCGAAAAGGCGAGATTCATCGTCGTCGATCCGCATGAGGTTTTCGCGGGTTACGAGCCGTTTCAGGCCGAGCAGGTTGGGGATGCGAGCGTTCAGACGTTCGCGATCGTAAAGGTCTCATCGGATTGGCAGAAAACGACGGTTAACCTGCGTGCGCCGCTCGTCATTAATACGGAAACTCAGATCGGTGCTCAGCTAATTTTGAGCGACAGCAAATACCAGTTTGCTGAGTCTCTGGTGCAGAACTAAATTTTTATGCTCGTCCTATCCCGCCGCAGCGGCCAAAAGATCGTGATCGGAAACGAGGTCGTCGTTGACGTTCTCGGGATCAGCGGCGACGGCGTCCGGCTCGGCATATCGGCTCCGGGCGAGACGTCGGTGCACCGATACGAAGTTTTTGCAGAGATACAGGAAGCGAACCGAGCGGCCGAGGTCGCGGCGGATGATCTTGAGAATCTTGCGCTCGGCAATCTCTCAGAGCTGGTTCGTAAAAATAAAGACAATGAAGCGATTTGATTGGACAATCTGGCTCGGCATCGCGGTCGGAGCAGCGGCGATCATCGGCGGTGCGTGGAACGAGAACCTTAATATCGATGTGCTGTGGCATCCGTCCGCGGCACTTATCGTTTGCGGCGGCACTCTCGGTGCGGTGATCGTTCGCCGCGGGGTTCGCGGCATCACCAGTGCGGTCAAGGCCGTGTGGCACCTTCGCCTGCGGGACGAGGAAGACAAAAATCACAATATCGAGATCGCCAAGCTTGCCTGGCTCTCGCGTTCGGCAAATAAAAACGGCGTGAAAGCTTACGAAGATTACGCCGAAGCGAGCGGTGACGTGCTCGTCGCTCAGGGCTTGATCCTCGTCGCGGACCGCGTAAAACGCGAGCAGATCGAGGAAGTGCTCAAACGCCGCCTCGCTCTGGAATATGACGAAGGCATCCACGATTCGGCGACGATGGATGCCGCCGGCGGCTTTGCTCCGACGTTCGGAATTCTCGGTGCGGTGCTCGGCCTGATCAGCGTGCTGCGCGTTCTGGATAAGCCTGAACTGCTTGGCGTCGGCATCGCCACTGCGTTCGTTGCCACGATATACGGCCTCAGCCTCGCAAACTTGATCTTCTTTCCGCTTGCTGCCAGGCTTCGCGAACGCCACGAATCGCGTATGGCCCGCCGCGAGGAACTGATGTCCGTCATCCTCTCGCTCGTCTCGAACGAAACGCCGCAGGCGATCATGAACCAGTTCAACCTGCCTAAATGAGAAGACGATTTTCCAGAACATTTGACGAGCAGGATCACCGGAACCGCGACCGCTGGCTGGTTTCCTACGCCGATCTCGTGACGCTTCTGCTGGCACTATTTATCGTTATGTACGCTGCGAGTGATAAAGAGCGTGCGAGCAAGATCGTCGAGGGAATGTCGACGATGAGCACAGGCGGCAATGGCATCCTGCCGGGCAATGCGACCGAGAAAACGGACCGTGAGAAGTTTGAGGAAGCCTTGATGGCAAATCCCGTGCTTCTGCAAAAGGCAAAAATGCGGCAGACCAAGGACGGACTCGTTATTTCGCTCTCCGAAGCCGGATTTTTCGCTCCGGGCGAAGCTGTGATCGACACGCAGGCTGACAGCGTCATCGCGACCATTGCAGAATCAGTGAAGGGAGCACCGGCAAAAATCCGTATCGAGGGCCATACCGATTCGACACCGATCTCAAACGCCCGCTATCCATCCAACTGGGAACTTTCGACAGCGAGAGCCGCGTCCGTCCTGATGCGTCTGACCGAAAAGGGTATCGAGCCCGAAAGGCTCTCGGCCGCCGGATATGGCGGCTTTCAGCCGGTGGCAGATAATGCGACGCCTGAAGGCAGAGCGCAGAATCGACGGGTCGACGTCGTGATAATTGGACGTTAAACAAATAACAACAAAGATAAAAATTTTATGAGGAGGCCCTAAAGTAAAAGAAAATTCTTCCGATAAGCCTATGTGCGAATCGCAAATGGCGATTCAATCCTAGTCTAAATTAAAAAACAGATGGCCAAAGCACGGATGCGGCGGTCAGCCAATGTTCACGGAGGAACAAAACTAAAATGGGTAATTTTTCACTCGTAAATAACGTCGCGTCGTCAGGTTCACAATTTCGCCTGCAGACCACCAACACCAACCTGAATAAAACGCTTCAGCGTCTTTCGTCAGGTCTTCGCATCAACAAATCGGGCGATGACGCTGCCGGTTTGGCTATCGCTAACACCTTCCGCAGCGACAGCGCCGTGCTCTCACAGGGCGTTCGTAATGCTAACGACGGTCTTTCAACACTGCAGATCATCGACGGCGGTTTGAACACGATCTCGAATCTTCTCGATCGTGCCGCATCCTTGGCTTCGCAGTCGGCATCGGGAACCTTCAACGGTGACCGCAACACCCTGCAGGCTGAGCTTGGCAAGGTATTTAACGAAATCGATCGTCAGGCGCAGAACATCGGCCTCGGCGGTGCGACCGGAACGGACGAAGGCCGCTTCAACAAAGCGATCAACGTATTCATCGGTGGTGGTGCTAACGCAACCGCAAGCGGCAACAGCGTTGCTATCGACCTCTCGAACAGCCGCGTCGACAAGACGGGCCTCAACCTTAACAATCTGAACATCGGTACCGGAACGGGCAGCGTAACGGGTAACCAGGATATCACCGGCGGTATCGCGACCGCTGAGACGCTTACCTTCCAGACGGTTGGATCGAGCGGCCAGTTGACGACCTTCTCGGTCGCCCTGTCGGCTGGTGCGAGCTCGTCGAACGTTCTGGATACCATTAACAACGATGGTAACGCTCAGAGCGCAGGTATCACGGCTTCGCTCGATACAAACGGCAAACTGGTACTCTCGTCGGCATCCTTCTTCGCAGTTTCGTCGTCCGACGCTGATGGTGCTAACCAGACCGGTATCGCTGGTGCCGGTAGTGCGGTTGGCGATGTCGCGGTCACCGGTGCTGCAAACAGCGTAACGCAGGCGATCACAGCCGGTACGGCTGCCTCTACTCAGTCGCTGAGCTTCACCGGCGAGCAGATCGGCTTCGCGGACGACGCTCAGGATGTGTCGTTTAGTACGTTTGCTGCAGTTTCTGCGGTCAACACCGATACCATTGTTGCTTCGGTTAACAATGATACGGGTCTGCGTGCCGGCGGCGTTTTTGCTGTCAGAACGAAAGCTGACGGCTCTGAGGTCAAATTCGTTTCATTGAACGCTTTCAACCTGACGGTCGGCAGCACAGCAGGTTTGGCGAACGGTACCAACAACATCGACGCGCTTCAGACTCCGACCCCGGCAACCGCAGGTGTTCTCACCGGTGGTGAAGCTGGTGCTCAGGATGCTCTGGCCGCTATCAAGGCTGCTATCGCATCACTTGGTGACGTTCAGGGTAAAGTCGGTGCTGGACAGAACAACCTGGAACAGGCGATCGATCTTGCTTCCACGCAGATCGTTAACTTCCAGGCTGCTGAATCTTCGATCCGCGATGCTGACATCGCTGCCGAGGCTTCCAGCTTGGCCAGACTGAGCACCCTTCAGCAGGCCGGCGTTGCCGCCCTTGCTCAGGCTAACCAGTCGAGCCAGGCCCTTCTCTCGTTGCTCAGATAATTAAAGTTTGGATGCGAAGCTCCCACTTCGCTCCATTAATTAATTGAGCAGGTGAGATATGCGAAGTCCGAAGGCGAAGATATGGTGATGAATCTTCGCCTTCGGACATTTTAGCTTAGCCCATAAGGAGGCATGCTATGCAGACATTAGTCGTAAACAGTCCGGGGGATGTACGCATCCCGCTCGAGGCGGTCAAAGATCCGGCCGTGAGAGCCGCAGCTTTAGTTGAGGTCAAAGAAGCCCAAACCGAGAAGACGCAGGCCGATTCTCAGGAGTTGGCCAGGCTGCAGACAGCATTGGCACAGCACGATATTTCGCTGAAGTTCAGCAAAGACGAGACGACAAATAACATCGTCGTCCAGATGATCGACGGGCGGACGGGTGAGGCGATACGTCAGTTCCCAACCGAGGTCTCGCTCTCTCTCGCAGCGAATTTCATGAAGCTCCAGGGCGTTTTCCTGGACGTCGAAAAGTAAGATAAGGCCGCCGCGAGCGGCGTTAGGCACGAGATTATGGCAACCACGAGTTTTAGCGGAGTCGGCAGCGGTATCGATTTCAGCGTGATCAGAGATGCGATCCTCGATCAGCGGACACGTCCGGTGACGCAGATGCAGACCAAGGTCAGCGAATACAACAGCCGTATCGAGTCTCTAAAACAGCTCAATACGGCACTTGCGGCTTTGACGACCGCATCCGAAGCTCTGATCAACCGCGATCTCGGCAATGGCCGCAGTGCGTCGAGCACAGATAGCTCGATCATCACGGCATCGGCTAACTCGTCGGCAAATATTGGCAGTTTTGATGTTACCGTCGGCCGCCTCGCCTCAAATCTTGCCCAGGCATCGAGGTCATTTTCGTCCACCACGACGGCCGTTTTGGCTGGCGGTGCGACGACCGCAACTTTTGAGCTGCGTAAGGGCGGAGCCGCGACGGGAACCGCGATAACCATCGATTCGCAAAACAATACGCTCGAAGGGCTTCGTGATGCGATCAACGCCGCGAACGCCGGCGTCACGGCAAGCATCGTTGATGTGAACGGCGACGGCACAGGCAATCAGCTCGTTCTCAACTCAAAAGATACAGGAGCCGTCGGCCGCGTCGAGCTGGTCGAAACCACGGCCACCGGAACGCTGACCGATCTTAATATTCGTTCGCTCAATCCGCCGGATGCGGACGTTGCGAAGCTTGACGCACAGCTGACCATCAACGGCCTTTCGATAACGCGTTCGACAAACACAGTTTCTGATGCCGTTGCCGGCGTCACGCTCAATTTGAAAAAGGCCGGTTCGACAAGCGTCGGAGTGACGCAATCGACGGATATCGAGAATAAGCTCCGCGGTTTTATCACCGCCTACAATACCATCCAGGAAGCTATCGCCAACCAATACAAGAAGGACTCAAAAGATCGGCCGACCGGAGTTCTGGCGGGTGATTCAACGATGCGAAACGTCCAGCGCCAGCTTCGTGATGCAACGAGCAGCCTCTCGCTGAACAACGGAGGAGCCTTTACCGCGCTTACCGATCTTGGGATCACAAAGGATGAGAACGGTAACCTCGTGCTCAATTCCGCGACGTTCAACGAAAAGCTTAAAACGAATCCTGACGATGTGAAAGCGCTTCTCTTCGGTGCGGCAGACGCCCAGGAAGGGCTATTCGAAAAATTCAATACGGTCTCAAAAAGCCTGAGCGACAGCATTACCGGCAGCGTGCAGAACGCAATAACCGGCTATCAATCGTCGGTCACCGGGCTGAATGCCCGCATCTCAGACCGTCTCGCCGCCCTCCAGCAGCTAAAGGCGACCCTGACGAAGCGATTCTCGGTAGCCGATGCGGCGATCGGCCAGCTCAACGGGCAGGGGACGGCCCTGGGAAACATTATTACCTCGCTAAATAATGCGAACAAGAATTCGTAACTGACTATGAGCTAAAGGTTTCGAGCGATCAGCCGATATGTTGCTTACGTTCACCCGAACGATAAAAAACATGTACGCTCAACCAAAAGGAATCTCCAGTTACGGCCGGCAGGCAAACACCGAAACCGATCCGATACGTCAGGTCGTGATGCTTTATGACGGTGCTATCAAGTTTCTGAATCTAACGGCTCTCGATATTGAGGCCGGCGATCTGGTCGCAAAAGGTGAACATTCGCGACGGGCTCTCGACATCCTGACGTATTTGCAGTCGATCCTCGATTTTGAAAAAGGCCAGGATGTTGCAGTGAACCTGGATAACCTGTATCGCGCAATTACAGCGATGGTGCTCAAGGCAAGTGCCAAAACGGACGCCCAAATGATGCGAAAGGCAGGCGATCTGCTCGTTCCGGTCCGCGACGCCTGGCAGGTGAATGCAGCAAGTTCAGTAACACCTCCGTCCGGAACGGCCGGGGAAAGCCGCGGTTTTGCAATGGTTGGTTAAAAAATTCTTCTCTGCGGCCTTAGGTTTGCAGCTTAGCGAGTTTGCGGGAAATTATCGTTTAGCACCGCGTCTCTCGCAAAGGCGCAAAGCACGAACGCCAGGAACTCAAAGAAAGAGGTTAGAGACAACGCAGTTATCCGCTGATCTGAGAGATCTGTTATGACGACATCCGATAAGGTCAAGGACAATTCCGAATCGCTGATCGAACTGCTCGGTGCCCAGTGCAGCGACCTCGAACAGCTCCTCGCCCTCGCCCGCCAGGAAACGGCAGCGGCACAGGAAGGCAAATTTCTCAAGATCTGGGACATCGTCTCGGAACGGGCCGCCATCGGCAAACGCCTCGAAACCTATCACCGCCAGATCAGTGAACTCCGCGGCAACCTCGAAGCCGCCGGCGAGAACGTCAACCAATTCGACATCACCAACCGCGTCATCGAACTAGCCAATTCAACCCTAGTCCAGGACCAAAAAACCCGCTCGCTCCTAACCGCCAGCCGCGACCAATCCGCCGAAGCCCTAAAAACCCTAGGCAAAGGCCACGCCAGCAGTAACGCCTACCTAAAAGAAAACACAAAAGGCCTCTCATACAGTCGGAATTTTTGACTGGAGCTCATAACTGGAATGTAAGCGTCGCTGAAATCATGGAATCGCAATAATGCAGGTCTGATGTTATGAAGTTGATTCCATCGGAGTCGAGTGTTAGAAAACACTCAGAGTTTTGACAAGAAACTGACCCGTGGAATCACAGCTCCTCGGGGTTGATTTTCACCCATACGAGCAGACGGCGGGGGGGGGGGGCCCCCCCTCCGACAAGCAGTCTTTGGGCGTTTTATCGCAAGTTTGGAGACGAGGTGGCACCGCTCTTTGAAAACGAAGGAAGTAGGTGATCCGAGGGTCAGGAGCTGCTTGTCCGACACAAGAACGACTCGGGCCCTGGAAGGCACTGAGTAGCGGCCTTTGCGCAACTGCAAAGATGCAAAGACGCCCTCGACGCTCGGGCCCCCACCCCCCCCCAGGCCGCGGACTGGACCCGCTGGAAAAAGCTCCGGCGAGAAGAGAATAGGCTCCCAGCTGGCCGGACTCCGAGGCATCTGCTCCCCCGACTGCGACAGGCACTCGCCGTCGACGCGGCCCCCGAAAGCAAAAGTCGCGCGCCGCAACTGCTCATCAACTGTTACGTCATGCTTCGGACAACATCAGCTACGAACAGTTTGCAACCGGCGGGGCAGTTGGCCTGTGAGGGGTCAGGAGAGGTGAAGAGAAATCTTCAGTCTCTGAAGGTCTGATGGCACGGCCAGCCATCTCGATAAAGCGTCGGGATGAGCCGATCTAGTTTCATGTAGCCAGTTAAATCTGTGCAAATAGATGATGGCACTCGCCACAAACGGCGGTGCGAACTGAAAGTAAATCTAACAATAAAAGGAGGCGGGTTGGTTATTGTCGAAACGAACATGACTTCGAATCACACCAAAACTCGGTGCGACCGACGAAGTGCGCTTGACTCATGGCTTAACTTCATAGATGACCCATTTTTCTGACCCCGGATCCTCGATTTATCAGCCCGGCGGATGTAGTTTTTCGTAATTTTGTCCTATTTTAATCCCAACTTGTCGCAGGTCATCGACTTGTAACCCCAACCACGATCGATCAGTGTTTCGCCGTAAGTTCCGCCGCCCGCGTAGTTCTGATAAAGCCCGATGGGTTCGTAGAAACAGTTACCGCTTTTGAGATTACGAAAGAAGATGATGTAAGTCTGACTAAATTTTCGATATTTCGGGATTCCTAGGTCATTTTTGGTGATCAACCACGAAGCGGATAACGCCGATGCGGCGTAGAATCTTACGACATTCAGATCTGATCCGCCACCATCCGAAAATCCATTGAGATACATGCTCTTTACGCTGGCCTCGGTAAATCCACCCGCTACCGGATTAGATTTCATTGCCCACTCTTTCGGAAGCGGCTCGTTTGCTTTTTTAGCTCGCTCGGCACGGCCGGCAAACTCGTTGGCCAATCTTTCGCCATTCGCACTTATTGCCCTGAAATCACTACCGCGAAATGTGAATGAAAATTCGCCGCCGATCTTTGCCCAAGAAGACGATGGCGTCTCATCTCCTCGAAAATCCGTACCGCGGGCACTGATCTGAACACCCATTTTGTAACTTCCTTCGTCGGCTTTGAGAAGAAAATCATAGATCATACGGGCCGGCTTATTCTCACCGTCATAGATCACGGTTGACGCCTTGTCGGGAGCGGGCAGCAGGTCAAAATCTAGGTACGACTTGTCAAGATCACTCTCGCTGAGAACAACGTAATTGGGACGATAGCTGAGTTTTGTTTGTTCCCCGTTGGCCATATAAAAAACGTTTAGCGGGACAGAATAGCCATCGACACTATCGACTGGCGAACCTTTTTCCACCTTTCTCGGCGGGGCGGGATTCAATATCGACCTCACCGTTCCGCTTTTTAGAACCAGTCTTGCGTAGACAAATTCACTTGACGAAAATGATGCTTTGCTCCCAGCGGTGCCGCCGCCGCTGACAAATGGCTGATCGGAGAAATAAAAAGTGCCAAATGAGCCCTGACGATTGGCGAATGCGTCAGAGATTGCGAGCGATAGTACGAAAATTGCTCCGAAGGTCGTGAGTAGTTTCTTCATTATTGATGTTTCCTGTAGACTCCGGACGTTCTTCCGGTTTGTTTATGAAAGAATTGGATGTTAGTGATTGGTCGCCGAATTATTTTGCGGACGAGTCCAGCTCAGCCTTGGTCATTCCCGACGGGACCTTAACGATCTCGGTGAACGTACATTGGCGTAAGCCCCCATCTCGGTATGTCGCATCGATAGTCAATTTGTAGGAACTGCCGATCTCGAACTTCTTCTGATCGAGTAACCCGACGAAATACGAAAACTCGGACTTACAGGTCATTTCGCCATTAATCGATTTGGTGGTGTCGCGAAATATCTCGAGATATACTTCGTCTACCGAACCGGGCTTCACGGTGTCGGGTTTGATCGTTGAATATCCATGGATCTTTACCTTTTTGCCTTGATACTTATCCAACCGACCGGGCAATTCCGTATATTTTTTAGCAAAATCTTCGATTGCGAATTCCTCAATGGTGGTTTGCGGAGCGGCGTTTTTGTCGCTCACTTTTTCCGAAACACGCGAGCAACTCATAAGTCCTATCAAGACGGCAAGCACACCGCCCAAAGCCAAAAACCTTTTGTTCATTCGTTTCCTTCCTTGTTTGTTTATTTCCGACGGTCTTTTTCTCTAAAAAAGCTCTGTTCACCTTGGTGAGAATTTTCCGCAGACACATCTTACCCTTTTGCAGACTTTTCTGGCGTCCCCAAAACACGAAAAGCCATCAAGAATTCTTGCGACATCCTTTTAGGCTCATTCTAAAGGCGGCTGACTTGAAAGAATGGGGTCAGAAAGAAAATGGGGTCATCTATGAAGTTACCCCTTTTCCCTTTTCTCCGAGAAACCGCACGATTCTAATCCCCGGCCGCAGAGAACCACCCCGTCACCCGAAGCGGGTGCCACCGCTCGTTCTGGCACAGAAAACGTGCCAGTGTTGCGGTGGGCCCGCAACCGCGTAAGGAGGGGAGTTTCGGACACCTTTGACCTATCTGCCAAATACCTCTACCAATTTTCGCAAAACCACCCCAAAACCCTGCTTTTTCCTCTACCAACGCACATCCGGTTTTTGGCCCTCGTGGACGTCCGGGGATCGCTGGAAGCCAGTATTTATCTACCTTTCAACCTTCAACTATGCAAAAGTGTGAATCGATTCACACTTTTTATGCGGTATTTTTTGGTAAAGTTTGGCAAAAAGTGAAAAAACACAAAAATTCACTTTGGGCTGACGTTTTAAGGTGCAGAAATTTCGTCATCGGGGCCGGTTTCGATGTTGAGGCGTTTGATCTTTTCGACGAGGGTCGTGCGCTTCATGTTGAGGAGCTTGGCGGCCTGCATTTTGTTGCCGCCGGTCTTGTCGAGGGTCTGGAGCAGCAGCTCGCGCTCGATCTGCGAGACGACCTCTGAGAAATCGATTCCCTCGTCCGGTATCGACCGCGGAACATAGCTCGCGCCGAGGCTCATTTGGAACAGGCTCGTCTGGTTCCGGATCTCCTCGGGCAGGTGCTCAAGCTTTACTTCAGTCCCCATGCCAGAGAAGACGGCCGCGCGCTCCATAGCATTTTGCAGCTGGCGGACATTGCCGGGGAAACTGTATGAGATCAGCGAATGATACGTTTCGTCGGCAATGCGTTTCGGCGGCAGGCCCGTCATTTTGCAAAACCGGTCGAGTAGCCCTTGTGCGATCGGCAAAATATCGTCCGGCCGCTCACGAAGTGCCGGCACGCTGAGATGAACCACGTTCAGCCGATGATACAGGTCAGCCCGGAACGAACCGTCCGCCATCTTTTTCTCAAGGTCGGCGCTTGTCGCTGCAACTACTCGAACATCGACCTTAATAGTCTTCGACGAGCCGAGCCTTTCAAATTCGCTTTCCTGCAGTATTCTCAAGAGCTTCGCCTGCAGGGCGAGGTTCATATCGCCGATCTCATCCATGAAAAGCGTCCCGCCGTCCGCCTGTTCGAACCGGCCCTTTCGGTCGGTGTGGGCTCCAGTAAATGCTCCTTTAATGTGGCCGAAAAGTTCGTCTTCGAGAAGCTGTTCCGGGATCGCGGCACAGTTCATCGCGATAAAGTTACTCTTAGCCCGGTCGCTGGCATTGTGTATGGCTTTTGCGATCAGTTCCTTACCGGTTCCGGTCTCTCCCGTCACCAGCACGTTGATCTTGTACGGAGCAATGACGTTGACCTGCTCCAGGACGTTGAGCATTACGACGGAAGTCGCGATGATCTCGGGATTTGAGGCGTTCCGCGCCGGAACCAGCGGCTCAGGAGTTTCGATCCGCTTGAGCGCAACCTGGACCGCACCGCTGAGATCTTTTAAAGAGATAGGTTTCCGCAGGAAATCCGCAGCACCGAGCTTCATCGCCTCGACCGCCATATCGATCGATGCATAGCCCGTCATTACTATCATGTAAGTAAACGGATGAAGCTGTAGGCAGATCGGTAGAAGCTCAAGACCGCTCTTTCCGGGCAGATTCACGTCCGTTAATAGAACGTGAAAACCCTCGTCTTTCAGGATATCGATCGCGGCCTCAGCGGATTCAGCGCTCGTCAGGTCATGGCCCTCTTGCGTGAGAGCCTCAACCAACAAATTGCGAAGCCGTGTATCGTCTTCGACTACCAGAATTCTAGCTTTCATGATGGAACCGACGAAATAAAAGCACCGGAATGTCGTACCGAACGCTTTATTCCTTGTAATGTACTACGGATTCGGGTGTCAACAAAATGACATCTCATTCTATCCTCTCCGACACCTATCGGGCCTAAACAACCGTTTTCCTTGAAAAGATATCGGTTTTTCAGCGGTTTTACTAAGGCACGGCCTTTGCTAAGCGTAATATGCGGAGGCGTGTCAATGGGATTATTGGGTACTGATAACGTAACAAATCTGCTGCAAACATTTCTGGATGTACAGAGCCTGAGGTCGCAGACTATCGCGGGCAATATCGCAAATGCCGACACGCCGGGCTATATCGCAAAGGAGGTCGATTTCGAGGACTTCCTGAAAGATGCTGCCCGCGAAAGCTCCTTGCCTCCGTACCAGCAGAATCAATTGAAGATGGCCAGCCGGCCCAACGTTATTGAGCAGCCAGTGACAACCGTCGGAATGGACGGCAACACCGTTGATACAGGCCGGGAGATGGCAGAACTCGCCCAGGCCGGCAGCAGCTTCAATTTCGGAGCGAAGATGCTGCAGTCCCGATTAAAACTTCTTCGTACGGCGATACGTGAGGGCAAATAGAGATGTCACTTTACACGATATTCAAGATCTCGTCGCAGGGAATGACCGCTCAGCGCGAAAGGCTTGAGGCGGCGTCGACCAACCTCGCGAATGCCAATTCTACGCGGTCGACTGACGGCAAGGTATATAAGCGGCGCGACGTAGTTTTCACGGCGATCGACGTTAAAGATAAGTGGGGAGAAATTTCAGCAGAAAACGGACTCGGCGGAAACGGGCTAAAGCCGCAGGGTGTTAGTTCTGAAGTTGTTACTGCTGACGAAAACCAGCTTCCGAACAGGCAGCATCAGCCTTGGAACCCGGATGCGGACAACGACGGCTACGTAAACTTGCCCGATGTAGACCCGCTCGAAGAAACGGTAAACATGATGTCGGCAGCTCGTGCATTTGAGGCGAATGCTACTGTTTTCGGCACAGCAAAAGAAATGGCACGCGTCAGTTTAAATCTCGGCGACGTGTAACAACCAATGCAGATAGGAAATATCAACCAGACGACACCGTTATCGGGTGGAACTACAGGAGCCGCGAGGATCTCCGGCGGTGGCGATGGATTCGGTTCGGCGATCAAAGATGCGGTCGAATCGATCGACGAGACGCAGAAAAGCGCGGAAAACGAGATCTCAAAAGCAGTGACCGGCGAATCGCCCGACTTACACAAAACGATCATCGCCCTGCAAACCGCCGATCTTAAATTTCAGCTCGGGCTCCAGGTTCGCAACAAGCTGATCGGAGCTTTTGACGAGATCATGAGAATGCCGGTTTAAGGATTTCTGAACAGTAAATGGCATCACCTTTAATACAGTTCAAGGAAATATGGAGCCGGATGTCCGCATCGGGCCGGGTCGCGACCGTTGCGGCGGTCGTCGGAACCCTTGGTCTGATCGGAGCCCTATTTTACTACGGCTCACAGCCCAATTACGGTGTATTGTTTACTAAACTTACCCCTGAGGACGCCCAAAAGATCAGTGAAAAGCTAAAGGTCGCTAATGTTCCGTACACCTTGACAGACAGCGGAACCGTTATCTCAGTCCCCGAGGAAAAGATCCAGGAACTTCGTATTAAGATGGCTAGCGAAGGTGCAATTACCGGCGGGCATGTTGGCTTTGACCTTTTCGACAAGACGAGTTTTGGTGCTACCGATTTCGCCCAGCAGATCAATTATCGCCGTGCGATCGAAGGCGAACTCGCAAAAACACTCGAGGCCATGGACGAGGTAGAATCTGCTCGCGTTCATGTCACACCCAAAAAAGAATCGGTTTTTACTGAAAAAGAGGACGGAGCAAAAGCTTCGGTTGTTGTTCGCATCAGGCAAAATAAAGAACTTTCTAGCGAACGATCGAATGCGATCGTCAGCCTCGTGGCTAGCTCGATCGAGGGCCTCGAGCCAACAGGTGTTTCCGTTATGGACACGTCCGGGCGGCTTCTTGTTGCTGCTGGCAAGCATCGGCCGGGTGGAATGAGTGATACAGGAGCTTTTACCGCCCAGCTTGAATCGAAGCGTAAATTCGAGGCCGAGAGTGCTACCCGGCTGATCGCTTTGATAGAACCAGTTGTTGGTTATAACCGGGTTCGTGCCGATGTTTCAGCGGATATTGATTTCAGCCAGACCGAGCAGAGCGAAGAGAAATTTGATCCGAAATCGCAGGTGGTCCGTTCGCAGCAGGTCGGGCAGGAGATCCGTAATAATCCGGCTCAACAGGTCAACGCACCGGTCGGCGCGAGATCTAATAATCCGCAAACGATGCCGACCCCGGTGATTCCGGTTACGGCGACTGCCGCTGCAACTGCAGACCAACGAAACACGTCCACGGTAAATTACGAGATCGACAAGACCATTAAGAAAACCATTGGCGGCGGCGGACGGGTTAATAAACTCAACGTTTCAGTTGTGGTTGATCACAAATCGGTTGAGGGGGTCGAGGTTGCAAGAACGGCCGATGAGATCAAGCAGATCCAGGATCTCGTTGCGGCAGCAGTCGGTATCGACGCGGCTCGCGGCGATACGGTTGTAGTTCAAACAATGCCCTTCAGTAAGCCCCAGATAGAACCGGCAACTTCGACCTCATTTCTCGACAAAAATAAGGCTCTGATCCCCACAGTGATCAAATATGGAACCCTTGTTCTGATCGCGATCCTGCTTCTGATATTCGTCATCCGACCGGCGCGCAAGGCGCTGAAAGCGGCATCGGTAGCCGCTGAAGAAACTAAATTACTAGCCGAAGGATCAAGCTTTGAGGAACGCCGTGCCGCACAGGCAGAGACACCCCGACAAATTGACAGGGGAACACCGGATCATCAGCAGATGATGACCGTGTCGGAATTACAGGCCGAAATCAATGGTGAAAACGGACATATAAATGCCGACGCCGAAAGGATCGAGGCTATCCGCAGGCAGATCGCCGCGCAGAGCATTGACGATACCGATCTGGTTGTAAGTACGATGCGGGGCTGGCTCCGTGAGAACGCATAAATTGATCAAAATTGTATGACCCCGACAGTGGAGCAACCAACCGAAGCTTTAGAAGCACCACCGACCGACGATGTATCGATGGCTATTTCTATTCGTCCGCCTGAGGAGATCTCAGGGGCGCGCAAGGCGGCGATATTGTGTCTCTCGCTCGGCGAGGAAGCTGCCACGGCGCTCTTCAAGCACTTGGACGAGGAAGAAGTGCAGCTACTATCGAAAGAACTCGCGATGCTGCCAAATGTGAAATCACAGGTGTCTGACGGTGTCGTCGAGGAATTTCATCAATTGCTGACGGCCCGAAGTTATGTTTCCACGGGCGGAGTTGATTACGCGAAGCGACTCTTAGTGAATAGCTTTGGTGCTGAGAATGCCAAGAAGCTGACAGATAAGGTAATGCACGCCATAGAGGCTCCAGCAAATTTTGAGGCGTTACAAAAGACCGATCCGCAGCAGCTCGCGAAGCTATTTCAGGCAGAAAACGTCCAGACCATTGCCGTCGTTCTGGCTCATCTGAATCCAACTACAGCTTCAACGGTGCTCAAAGCCCTTCCCGAGGCTAGCCGTAGCGAAGTGGTCTTACGGCTTGCAAGTCTTCAGACGGTTTCGCAGGACGTCGTCAAAAGGATCGCAAATATCCTCAATCAAAAACTTTCATCGGTCAGCGGCCTGAGCCGAACGCGCGTAGGCGGAGTACGCGCGGTTGCAGATATTTGCAACAGCCTCGATCGCGAGACAATGCGGTTGATGCTTGAACAGATCGAGGGCGAGAATCCCGAACTGTCGCTTGAGATTCGCAGTCTGATGGTCACCTTTGAAGACATTCTACTCGTCGATGACGCGGGAATTCGCGAGATCATGCAGCGAGTGGATAAGAAAGTTCTTGCCCTCGCTCTCAAAGGAACCATGCCGGAACTGCAAGATCGCTTCTATTCGAATATGTCCAGCCGCGCGGTCGAGATGATGAAGGAAGAGATGGATTTCATGGGCCAGGTCAAACTAAAAGATGTGACAGGTGCTCAGCGAGAGGTTGTCGAAATTCTGAGATTGCTCGACGAACAGGGAATCGTAAGTCTGTCAGGTGGAGCCGGAGGTGACGAATATGTTAGCTAAGGTTCTCAAAGCGACGGCGGCAGCAGCAGGTACTCAGCCATTTAATATTCCGTTGATCGGCGGGAATGGAACGCAGTCAAATTCGAGCGGTGTGCAGCAGTTAATTGTCCCGGAACTTGAACCGCTCGAATACGTAAGTACGCCGGTGCAATATGATCTGGGCGATGATCTGACCGCCGACGAATTACTCACAAAGGTGCAGGAAGAAGCGGCGCGGATCATTGCACAGGCTGAAGAACACGCCGCGATCATCGAGCAGGTTGCGAGCGACAAGGCGGTCCAAAAGGCAAGAGCGGATATTGAGGCTGCGAATGCGGGCAAGTTCGCCGAACTACGTTTGCATCTGGCCAATACGATCGCTGAGGTTGGTTCGCTTGGTAGCGAAATGGCGGCAAGTGTCGAGCACGAGCTTGTTGAACTTGCGATCCAGATAGCAAAAAAGATCGTGGCCCGCGAGGTTACGATAGACCGCGAGATAGCACTGACTCTTGTGAAAGTTTCGTTAGCAAAACTTCACAATCGTTCGATTGCGGAGGTTCACCTGAATCCTGAGGATTATTCCTTTGTGAAAAACCATCTCGATAAACTCGATTTTCGTGGAAAGATCGACCTGGTTGAGGACAAGTCGATATCGGTCGGCGGATGCCTGATCCACACCGAAACCGGGGATATAGATGCCCGCATCGAGTCGCAATTCGATGAGATATCGCATGGATTATTAAACTAGAAAATGCTCGCTGCCTACGCACAAAAACTTGAGAAGATCGACACGCTGAAATCCATCGGCCGCGTCACACGTTCGGTCGGGTTGATCATCGAATCGCAAGGGCCGACAGTCTCAGTGGGCGACCTATGCTATCTGCCCTCGCCGAAAGGAGAGCGATCAACAATGCTCGAGGTCGTAGGCTTTCGCGACAACAATATACTTCTGATGCCGCTTGGCCAGATGCCGCCGGTTCGCGTAGGAGATTCGATAATCGCAGCGGGTGTCAGCAGTCAGGTATTTGTCGGCCGCGAATTACTGGGACGGACGATCGACGCCTTAGGGCGGCCTTTGGATGAGCTTGGCGAAATAAAGACCAAGGAATCGTATCCGTTGAACCGTGAGACTACCAATCCGCTTTCAAGAGCGAACATCGATGAGCCTCTGGAGACGGGCGTTAGAGTAATCGATGGGCTTCTGACCGTTGGGGCAGGTCAAAGGATAGGTATTTTTGGCGGATCCGGGGTCGGAAAATCAACACTTCTCGGAATGATGGCGAATCGTTCATCCGCGGATGTAAACGTTATCGCTCTGATCGGGGAACGCGGACGCGAGGTTCGTGAATTTATTGAGAATGAGATCGGCGAGGAAGGGATGAAGAGGAGCGTGCTGGTGGTTTCAACGTCGGATGATTCGGCGCTCGTTAGAATTCGGGCCGCTCTCGCCGCGACGTCGATCGCGGAGTATTTTAAGGATCAGGGATCCAATGTGCTGCTGATCATGGACTCCGTCACTCGTTTCTGTATGGCCCAGCGCGAGATCGGCCTTGCCGCTGGTGAACCGCCATCGTCGAAAGGATACACGCCCTCAGTCTTTGCATTGCTGCCGCGTATTTTAGAGAGGGCAGGGAAATTTGGTAACGGCGGTTCGATAACGGCGTTCTACACGATCCTGGTCGAGGGCGATGACATGAATGAGCCGATCGCGGATGCCGTTCGCTCCATCCTTGACGGTCACATCGTGTTGTCTCGCGATCTTGCAGCACGGAATCATTATCCGTGCATCGATGTGCTTAATTCAGCATCACGGCTATTTTCTATAGTCGCACAGCCAGATCACCGCCAGCAGGCCGGCAGAATCAGAGAATTGATCGCAGCTTACGAAAAGGCCGAGGACCTAATAAACATCGGAGCCTATCAAAAGGGCAGCAATGCGGCCATCGATCTGGCGATAGAGCGGCACGAGGAGATCAACGGTTATTTAAAGCAGGGACGAGACGAGGCCGCAAGGTTTGACGATTCGATAGCGAAACTGATGCACATCCGTACATGAAGAAGTTCAAATTTACATTGGATTCGGTCCATAAGGTTCGAGAGATCAAACAGGACCGGGAAAGTGCGATCCTTAGTGACCTGCGGGCCGAGGCTGACCGAGCGGCAGAACGGGTCGCACATATCGAGGCGATGCGGCACGATGCGATCGAAAACTATACCCTCCGGATCGCGGCCGGTGAACGGTTGGATGCCCTCGAGATGGAACTGAGCTCAAAGCACTTTGCATCTCTTGATCGCCTTCAGAAGGATGCTGAAGCGGTGCTCGCTCAGCGGCGAAAGGCTTGCGAGATCCAGATCGAGGCTCTTACAGAAGCCATGCGGAGTGTAAAGATCACGGAAAATCTGCGAGAGACGCAAAGGGCACGTCATAGACAAGAATACGAAAGATACGAGCAGAACGGCGTCGACGAACTTGTGAGCACCAACTTTGCACGACGCATACTGGGAACAAAATGATAAATACGATAGCAACAACGAATCTTAGTTCAGTTCCACCGGGCAGTTTTGCGTCGCCTGAAGGCAAGGGTTTCGATCCCTATTCAGATCTATTTGCGGCCCTATTCACATTCCCGGCTCCAGTTCAGCCCGAGCCTTTGATAGTGGATAAGCCTACCATTGTCGGTAGTGACGAGACGGCGGATCTCGGGGCGGCGGGGGCTGCCAGTGATCTGCAAACGGTACCGCTTCTAGCGGAACCCGCGAAACCCGCCAAAGACAATAGTGCGGATATACTAGGCCTTTTTCCAAAAGTCACCGAACCATTAGCTCAGAGTGAAAGAATCGCGTTACCCGCTGACACCAAACTTCCTTTAGACAAAAAGCCGCCGATCGAGTACCTCGGGCCACCAGTCAAACAGTCTCCGCCAAGAGATCCAAAGCTAGCGGCAATTAGCCGCGAAGAAGATCTTCGAATTAATTTCGGAGATGTTTGCGGGCTCCCGGTATTCCGCTCTGATACTGCCGCTGTTTCTGCTGTTGGAGTGCCGGATCCTACACTCGTACCGATCATTGGTGAACAGCTTCGAATGGTTAAAGATGAGCAGCTATCCGAGATCGAACCGCTGGAATTACCGCTTGTTCCGCCGCCGATTGATTCAAAAATGGAGCAGGAGGTGATATTGGAAATAACTTCTCTCGATCTATCAACGCTAGAAGTTGTTTCCGTTGACGGAACTGCTTCGAACGAGGTTAGAACTCCAACCTCGAGTCCACTTGAGCTGAACGAGAAGCTCCCAACTGTTTTTCCCGAGGCACAACCAAAGCAGCCCGAAAAAGTATCCCTGCTGGAGACATTTGCGACAAATGTGCTTGTTGACAATAAGATGCCGGCATCCCCAACGGGGCGATCGGCGATTAAGGGGCAATTCGATACGGACAGCATCTTTCTCGAGCCCGTGAAGCCGATCGAGGAAGCAACGGCGGGCGAACAACCTACGGAGTTTTCGTTTGGCACTCCACTCGACGGAAATAAAGGCCTTGAGCAGTTCGATAAACCAATTACTTCCGAATTCAAGTTAAAGAGAATTATTCTCGATCAAGTTGGAGCAGCCTTTACCGATCTGGCTCTGGGCAAAAAGGAAACGGGTGAAAAGCGGACACTAAAGATCCGACTCTCGCCCGCTGAACTCGGTACCGTGGAGATAACGCTCGCAAAAAATGCCAATGGAATGATCGATGCACATTTTCAGACGGACAATCCAAAAACACAGCACGTTCTGCAGGAGAGTCTTGCCCAGCTCCGTGAATCACTGGAACGCTCTGGCATGCAGGTTGGGAGTCTAAACACCTCATGCACGTCGTTCTCTTCAGGCGGCCGCGATGGCAGTGATTCGAGACGACACGAGTTTACAAATTCTGATGATCAAACGGGCAAAAGGCCCACGTTTGATACCGTTCAAAAATCTGAAGACGACAAACAAAGCCGTCTCGTGAATTTGCGGGCGTAACCGTAATAAGGAGAAACAATGACTACTATAAATCCAACATCGGCGTCGCTCAATACGTCGGCAGCGTCAAACGTAACAACAAGCACGAGCACGGCGGGTACCTCTGAACGCAACCTGTTCATGACCTTGTTAGTCGCGCAATTAAAGAATCAAGATCCGCTTGCACCGCAAGACGGAACCGCGTTCGTGGCTCAACTCGCCCAGTTCAATTCCCTCGATCAGCTTGTCGGCATAAGGCAATCGATCGAAAGTCTTAGTTCGAAGCTTGTTAAGAGAGCTTAGGAAAGGATATTTAGATTTTGAAGTAATAAAAGGAGAAACAAAGATGTCATTTTCATTCAACACTGCCCTCTCCGGGCTTAATGCAAACAGTAATGCTCTAAACGTTGTCGGGAACAATATTGCAAACGCCAATACCATCGGTTTTCGGAGCGGACAGATAACATTTATGGACGTTTTTGCCAGCCGATCTGGAGCACGGTTAAACGGGGCCGGGAATTCATTAGGTATCGGAAACGGTGTTCGTACGGGGGCGATCCATACTGATTTTTCGCAAGGTGCGTTGAATGAATCGACCTCGCCACTGCACGCAGCCATCTCAGGAAACGGCTTTTTTGTCGTGCAGAACAGCGATGGCACCCGAGGATACACGCGGGCAGGCGATTTTTCCCTGAACAACCAGGGCGTTATGGTTTCAACGACCGGCGGTCAAGTGCAGGGCTATCAGGCTGTTGGTGGAGTGGTTGCTCCGGGGTCATCGCTCTCTAATCTAAAATTCCCCCTTGGTCAGATCTTTCCGCCCAAAATGACGACCGAAGCGACATTCAAATTTAACCTTGATTCTCGATTGGCTACCGACAAAACCTACTCGGTAACCTCCAACATTTACGACTCGCTCGGCGGCGAACACAAAATGGAGATGACGTTTACGAAACAGGCCGACGGGTCTTTCCTAATGGAGGCAACTGTCGATGGGAATCCTGCTGAAGTCGATGCTGACGGAGCCGGGCCTTCGGTCACACCGATCAGCTTTACCTTCGACTCGGACGGCCAACTTCTGACGCCTGCGGAAACGCTGCAGATAATCCCTGACCAAACTGAACTTGGATTGGCCGAATTACCCTCGATCGACATCAATTTATATGAACTCGATTCCGCTGGAGATCCAATTCGGTCGTTTGCGACGGCCTACGCAGCAAATTCAAGTAGTGATTCAACATACCAGGACGGTTACAAGCCCGGAAATCTAAGTGGGGCTGCGATCGACGAGGATGGAAATATTTTCGGCGTTTATTCAAATGGACAATCGCAGATCATTGGGCAGTTGGCTCTCGCAGTTTTTGATTCGAACGATGGGTTAGGCCATGTAGGCGGAAACATGTTTGCAGAAACCACCGCTTCGGGCCAGCCAACGATCGGAGCTGCAAACACAGGAACCCGCGGAGCTATCGCCGGGGGCTACCTTGAACAGAGCAACGTCAATATAACAAATGAATTTGTCGAACTGATCGAAGCGCAGCGTGGATTTCAGGCAAATTCACGAGTGATCACGACAGCAAATCAGACGTTCCAGGATTTACTGCAAATGGTCTAAAGTTTTCAGTAGATCGACCGATAAGAGACACTGAGCCTCGAAAGGGCTTTACCGGGAAAGGCTATCCTAAGTAGCTTAACTACAGGTAAATAGGGGTTTTGGAAGCCAAAATACCTTTTTACCTGTAGTTGATTTAAACCGGCAAAACTCTGCATCCCCTTTCAAAATCTTATGTTACTTATTATCGGCATTGTATTCGTCATGATCTGCGTCATCGGCGGATTCTTGATGATAAACGGACCGCTTGGCGTCTTGATCCAGCCTTCCGAATTTGTAGTGATCGGTGGCGCGGTTATCGGGGCGACGCTCGCTGCGAACCCGGCAAAGTACCTTATGCGGATCATGGCTCTCTTGCCAGTTGCGCTAAAGGGATCTCCGTACAACAAAAAAACTTATACGGAAGTACTCCAGATGCAGTATGACATGTTCATCAATTCGAAGAAGGGCGGCCTGCTTTCGATCGAAGAAGATGTTAACAATCCGCTATCGTCGCCGATCTTTACAAAATATCCGAGCTTCGTCGGCAACCATCACGCAGTGGAGTTTTTTTGTGATGCGATGAAGATGCTCGTCAACGGAGCTTGTTCGTCTGAGGAACTCGAGATAATGCTTGATGCAGAAATGGAAACGCATCACGATGAAGGCGCGATCGTTCCGGTTCTGCTTCAGCGTGCGTCAGACGCCCTTCCCGGTCTTGGTATAGTAGCCGCTGTGCTTGGCATCGTTGTCACGATGCAGCACCTCGACGGGCCGCCTGAAGAACTTGGACATCACGTCGGGGCAGCTCTCGTTGGTACCTTTCTGGGATTGCTGCTTTCGTACGGATTTCTTGCACCGATCGCTTCAAATCTGGAGAATCTTGCACATGACGAGAGTCGTTATTTTGGCTGCATCAAAGCGGGTCTCGTCGCATTCGCAAATGGAGCGGCACCGATGACCGCAGTCGAATTTGCACGCAAGACCATCTTTAGTTTCGATCGTCCGCCAACTGCCGAGATCGAGCCGCTTCTCCGGGAAATTAAACCTCGCTAGCGCCAGCTGTTTATGGACGTCAAGAAAGAAGAACCTCCAAAACCCCGGCGCCGCGTAAAAAAAGCGCGTGGCCACGGCGGCCATCATGGCGGAGCCTGGAAAGTCGCGTACGCTGATTTTGTAACGGCGATGATGGCTCTCTTCCTGGTCCTGTGGCTTGTTTCGCAGGCTGATACTAAGTTGAAGCAGGCGATCGCAGCATATTTTCGTTCACCCGGCGTCTTTGATACGATGCAGGGTGGTATCCTTTCGGGGAACAAAAAGATCAGCAAAGAGCCTGAAAGGCTCGATTCGGTCGAGAATGAGCAGGCACTGATCGGAGTCGCGGAGGCTCTCCAAAAGCAATTCGAAACTAGGCCGGAATTCTCTCGTTTCAAGGACCAGGTAAAGATCGAGGTTACGGACGAGGGCCTTCGCATCCAGCTTTTGGACAAGGCCGACCGGGTCTCTTTTGCTTCTGGAAGTGCCGAGCTCGGGCCGGAAGCTCAGGCAGTTCTGGCCGAGATCGCCCAAGGCATCTGCGCACTTCCAAACAAGATCAATATCGGCGGACATACGGACAGTCGAGTATTTCCTTCTAATAACGGCTACACGAATTGGGAACTCTCGACCGATCGTGCGAATGTTGCTCGCCGCACGCTCGAAGCAAATTGCGTTAAGCCCGAACAGATCCGCCGAGTGATAGGATTTGCCGACACCGAGCTGTTGGTGCCCGATGACCCTTACTCGCCAGCGAACCGTCGCATCAGCATTACCGTCCTGCGCCTGACGGAAAACCCAAGTGATGCGAAAAAAGATAAAGAGATATCTGTCCCAGATCCGAAAGCAAGATCCGAAAATAAAACGTCTCCGGTTCCAGACGAGGTAAAGCTTGCCAAGAAGAAGCTTGAAACAGAAGGTTCCGTAGTTGTCGGCGAGGCCGATAAGATACCTGACAAGCCAAAGATCAAATGATCTCAGAACCAGTAGAAACTACCCTTTCCACACTCCGCTACGACCCTATCACCATGAAAAAACAAACACCGCGCTATCTCAGCACGTTCCTTACCGTCTTCGCCCTGCTTCTAGGCGTATCTTTCGTCGCCTCGTGCAGCAAGGCGGACGCTACTACAAAAAAAGAAAAAACGAAAAAGGTTAAGGAGGACCCGGAAACCGAAACGGCCGAAACCGATGATGCCGAAACAAAAAAAGAAGCTGATCACGAATCCGATGAGCCTACTACCGAAGAAGTGAAGGCGGATAGGAAAAAAATAGATTCGTTAAAAGAGTCTGCAAAAACCGCCGAAAAGAATAAGACCCCACGAGTTGAGACGACCACTGGCAAATCACCCGTAAAAGATTCAAAAGCTGCAGCTGACGAGATCTGGGCAAAACTCTCGGCCGGAAACAAGCGCTACATGGCTGGGAAGCACACAGTCGTGAATTATGCAGCGGCCCGAAAAGCGTTGGTCAAGGGCCAGCAGCCCGAGGTCATCGTCCTGGGATGCGCGGATAGCCGGGTGCCACCCGAGTTTGTTTTCGACAAGAATCTGGGTGAAATATTTGTCGTACGGGATGCTGGAAATATTCCCGACAAGGTTACGCTCGGCAGCATTGAATATGCTGTTGAACACCTTCATGCAAAAGCCCTGCTTATACTGGGGCATGAGAGTTGTGGAGCGGTGGCGGCGGCCGTGTCCGGCGAAAAGATGCCAAGTTCCAATCTTTCAGCGATCGTCGACACCATTTCCCCGGCCTTTGAAGGTTCGAAGACATGTATTATTGGCGAACCTAGCAATCTATCGTGTGTAGAACTGAACGTAAAACAGAGTTCCGAAGATGTGATCTCAAGAAGTTCGATCTTAAGGAAGGCAGTGAAAGAGGGACACCTCGCTATAATTCGTGCGGTTTATAAACTGGAATCCGGCGAGGTCGTTCGCATCAACTAACCTTAAACCCCAGATCTTTTAAGCCCGGTCACCATCAAACGAGCTCTCGTTTGATGGTGACCGGCTTTGTCGTTTGCGTCAGTTCATTGACACAGCCAGTCAAAAAAGAGTCGACAGATCAAGTTCGAATCGATAGAAGACAGACGTAACTCTAATAATATCAATGTATTATGTTGTGGCACGCATTTCGCAAACGGGTAGGTTGGAGGGATATCCATGTCCGAGATAGAAAAAGAAACCGTTGTTGCTAGCCCCGACGCTCCCGTTGAGAAAAAGAAAGGCGGCAAAAAAATTATTCTTATCGCCGTTGTGCTGGTTCTATTGCTTGGGGGCGGAGGCGCAGGATTTTATTTCTGGCGGATCGCGGGAACTCAGGCGGCTGAGGTGCCCGACAAAAAGGCGGGGGAAAAGAAGACTTCAAACAAAAAGACCGAGGCGGAATCAGATCCTGAGATCGGGCCGAAAGGCTCAAAGAAATCAGGTGCTCTCGAGAGTGCAATACCTGAGGACGAAGAAGTCAAACAGATCGTTGAACTTCCGCCGTTCATAGTAAATTTGGCTGACACGGAACAGGCGAGATACTTGCGGATGACAGTTAGCCTTGGGGTTGCCGGTGAAGAAAGCGAAAAGCCGGACCAGCTATTTATTACTCGCGTTCGCAACGCCATGCTGGCTGTCTTGTCAGAAAAGAGCTCAGAGCAGATCCTTACTGCCGAAGGAAAGACCAAACTTCGAAAAGAGCTTCTGCAAGCAGCAAAGGCAGCCTCGACGGAACCCGAGGTTAAGGCTATATACATAACAGACTTTATCGTCCAACTCTAAGAGACTGATGCAACCAGAAAACGAAAAGATCCTTGCGTCATGGGCCGATTTTCTTGATCTGCCGCTGGAACTATCTCTGGAATTGGGGCGGGTAAGGATGTCAGTTCGCGAGATATTAGATCTTCAACCCTCGAGCATTGTAAAACTGGGTCGTTCGACGGGCGAGGGTGTAGATATTCGTGCGGATAACAAACCACTAATGCGGGGTGAGATCGTCGTTATCGAAGATAGAGCGGGCGTTCGCATCAGCGAGATCTTAACGGATATAAACTAATGAATAGGAAGCGGTTTTTACATTCATTGGCCATCCTGCTGGCTATAGTTTCCCTTGCCCCGTCGGTATTTCCACAAGCTCCTAAGCAAACACCCGCCAACGAAACGGTTCCGCAGGTTATGACCGAGGAAGACCGTCTTCTGTTCATGCAGAGTGACGACGACCCGGCTCCGCAGGAACCCAGTTCGAGCGGCCTGATCATTAAATCGGTCGGAGCTCTTTTGCTAGTCATCAGTCTTCTATTTTTCGGCACCTGGACGCTCAAAAAGCTGGGTGTTGGCGGCAAAAAAGGAAAAGATGGAGAGGCACTAAGCCTAACCGTTCTCTCGACGCTCTCGATGGGGAACGGGCGGACGATCTCGACGATCCGGTTTGGCGAGCGCGTATTGCTCGTAGGAGCAACGCCGCAGAGTTTCACGCTGCTTGCCGAGGAACTGCCTTTGCCTGAAGATGTTTTTGCCAGGAATCTACGATCGGTGGCAGACATGCTTGCGGATGAAGGCCCGGCGTTTGATGACGAGTTCGAGCTTGCGAAAAGCAAGTTGGGGATGTGGCAAACCCGCGGAGGTGCTGCGTGATCAGAGTTTTGATCTTGCCGTTATTCCTATTAGCGTTCATCGGCCTTGCTTCGCTCACGGTCGAAGCTCAAGGTCCTGCACCGCAAACCTCGGGAGCGCCTGAACAAACTATCGACCTCGCCAAGACCGCAAACAGCTCGACACCTCTGCAGATCGTTGTAATGCTGACCCTGCTCAGCTTCATCCCTGCGATCTTGATATCGATGACGTGTTTTACGCGCTTGATAGTGGTGTTTCACTTTTTGCGTCAGGCGCTGGGCACGCAGGAGGCTCCGAATAATCAAATACTCATCGGTCTTGCTTTATTCATTACCCTTTTCGTAATGAGCCCGACGATCAAACAGATCTACGAAGGGGCATACAAGCCAATGTCCGAGGGAACGATGTCGCAAGGCGACGCACTTGAAAAAGGCCTAGTTCCGCTGCGTGCCTACATGATAAAGCACGCGCGGGAAAAAGATCTTGCTCTATTTATCCGGCTATCGAAAAGCGCCAGGCCAAATTCAGTTGACGAAGTACCCACAACGGCTCTGATCCCGGCATACATGATCTCGGAACTCAAAACGGCATTTCAGATCGGTTTCGTCTTGTTTCTGCCGTTCTTGATCATTGACCTCGCTGTTTCCAGCGTTTTGCTGTCGATGGGAATGATGCAGCTGCCGCCAGTGATCGTTTCAATGCCATTGAAGATATTGCTTTTCGTCATGGTTGACGGTTGGTATCTGATCGTAACGTCTCTCGTGAAAAGTGTTATGTAACCATGAATGATGCTCTAGTCACATCGATGATGCAGAATGCGCTCACGACACTGATGTGGATCGTGGGCCCGATGCTTGCCGTTGCAATATTGGTTGGCGTCGTAGTGAGTCTGATCCAGACTTTGACTTCGATCCAGGATCAGACATTTTCTTTTGCTCCGCGGGTGATCGCAATTTTTACCGTTTTCCTGGTCACATTTCCCTGGATACTGCGCGTTTTGATCACGTTTACTTCGTCGATACTCTCCGATTTCACTCCTTTTATTAAGTAGCCGCAACGTGGAAACATTCGAAGTACCGCTCAGGCCCATTCTTGTATTTATCGTCGTGCTGGCAAGGGTCGGCGGCCTGGTAACGTTTGCTCCTTTTTGGGCTAATCGTGTAGTAAGCCCGAAGATCCGTATCGTTCTTGCGTTTGTTTTGGCGTTTGCGCTAACTCCGGTGATCATGACGAGGATCGAGACACCACCCTCGGATCTGGGCCCACTGACCATCGTCATCATCGGCGAGATCGTTATCGGCATGGTTTTTGGGTTTGTCGGACGGATCGTGTTCAGCGGCTTGGAAATGGCTACATTCCTGATCAGTTCACAGATGGGTTTTTCGCTCGCGGGAACGATTGACCCATCAACGCAGGCACAAACGACAGCATTTGGCATTATCGGGCAAATGCTTGGCCTGATGATCTTATTAGCTGCTGACGGACATCATTGGTTCCTTGCGGCGACGGTAAAAAGCTTTTCGATAACCGCTCCGGGGACATTTAATTTTACGCCGGCATTGCTTGATTTGATCCTGAAGCTATCAGCAAATGCTCTTGTCGTGGGCGTTACGCTTGCGGCACCGGCGATCATAGTTCTGCTTGCCGTCGAGTTTGCTCTGGAACTATTTGGCCGGACAGCTCCGCAATTTCAGGTTTTCATCCTGGGTTTTCCTATCAAGATCGCAGTCGGATTATCTTTGATCGGGGCGTCCCTATATTTCATTCCCGCTGCGGTGAGGGATGTTCTGGGGAGCATATATCACGGCCTCGTAAACGCCATGGGAGCGATGTGACATGGCAATGGAGCGCACAGAGAAGGCCACGCCCAAACGGCGCGAGGATGCCCGAAAAAAGGGCCAGATCGCGCGTGGAGCGGAACTGCCTGCCGCACTGTCATTCCTTGGGGCATTGATCATGCTCAAATTCCTCGCCGAGGATATGTTTAACCGCGTCGGGTATAGCCTAAAAAGTGCGGCTTTTAGCATCTCGCACCTAAAGCCGTTGACTGACGCCGAACTGCACATTTTGCTTCTTGAGGCAGGCAAGATGCTGATCTTATTTGCCCTTCCGGTGATAATGATCGGATTTGTTGGTGTCGTTGCAGGTAACTTTGCGCAGGGCGGCCTTTCGTTTGCCAGCGAAGCATTAATGCCGAAAGCCGAAAAATTTAGTCCTGCCAAGAACATAAAACGCATTTTCGGCCTCGATTCCCTGGTAAATCTTTGCAAATCGCTCGTTAAATTGATTTTTATTGCGGTTGTCGCCTACGGCGTACTGGCTCCGGTAATCGAGGCTGCCCCCACGTTTGTCAACGCACCGCTGGGAACGGTGGCAGTGCGGCTGAGCGAAACGTTATATAGCCTGGCACTCAGATGCGGGATAGTTTTAATTGTCTTGGCCGCTGCTGATTATGGCTATGCATGGTACAAACATGAGAAGTCTCTACGAATGAGCAAGCAGGATATTCGCGACGAATTTAAGCAGCAGGAAGGCGATCCAATGCTGAAAGGGCAGCGAAGAAGGGCTGCCCGAGCACTGGCCCAACGTCGATCGATCGCTGACGTTCCGACAGCCTCTGTCGTGATAACAAATCCCACTCACTTCGCTGTTGCCTTGCGGTACGATCGTGACAAGGACGCAGCTCCGATCGTCGTTGCAAAAGGAGCCGATACGATCGCTGCTAAGATCCGTGAGATCGCTCGCGATAACGACATCCCATTGATAGAAAATCCGCCGCTTGCCCGCGCGCTCTACAAAGTCGTAGAACCCAAGCAAATGATACCTGTTGAGTTTTTTGCAGCGGTTGCAGAGATCCTCGCCTATGTGTTTCGTCAGAAAGAGAGTTAAACTAATGCCTTTGTTACAGACTCAAAAGTTTATCCTGACGAATGCAACAGCCGTTTGACCACAACTCGACACTGCTAGATCTATCTGGGCGGAGCGATTTACTGACATTCCTCGATGTTTCGCCTCTTCCTGCCCTCGTGATCGATAGGGATCAGAGGATAACTGCCGCGAATGATTCAGCCCGGGATTTCCTGATAACCGGTGAGGTTCGGCTTGTAGGAGCACGATTTGGCGACTGGATCCGATCTGCCGAACGAATCGTGTGGCTAACCGAAAATAATCATTCGGGTGAAAAGAAAGATAGACGTGAACTATGTGAATTTGCATGTGGCGATGGCTCATATGCGTGGGGCGAGATCCACGGAAGGCATCTATCCGATGGTCGATGGCTGCTCCTAATAAATGACATTTCCGCCCGGAAAAGGGCCGAAAAATCACTTCTGGCTTCCGAGAAGCAGCGTTGGAAAATGCAGCGGACCGAAGCCCTCGAAAGGCTTGCGGGCGGCATAGCCCACGATTTTAACAATTTTCTTGCGGTTATCTTGCTGCAGACTGACATGATCAACCTTCAGCTCAGTGAGGACGATCCGCTCGTGAATCGAGTAAATGAGATCAGGGCAGTCGCAAACGATGCCGCAGCGATCGTTCTTCAACTTCTCGCATTTGGTCGGCGTCAGGCGATGAACCCGTCTCCAATAGTGCTCAATGACTTGCTCGAGGCTTCATCTCGTGACTTTTGTGCCCTATTAGGCGAGGAGATCGAGCTAATTCTTGATCTCGATCGGGAATTGGGAGTTAGTTTTGTGGACGCCGGACAGATCGCTCAGGCTTTGATGTATCTTGTGATCAATGCCAGAGATGCAATGCCCGAAGGGGGACGGGTAACGATAAAAACAACAAATATAGACAAGGGCGGGCGACTAATACATAAAACCCAGGCCAACGCTGAGTATGTACAGATCGAAGTAATTGACACGGGAAAGGGTATTGACCCGCGCCTGATAGATAACATTTTTGAGCCGTTTTTTTCAACCAAAGGCTCGAATAGATCGGCTGGCCTAAGTCTTGCGACCGTCTACGGAATAGTTAAACAATCGGGCGGTTTTATTTGGGTAACGAGTATTCAAGATGGTGGAACGACATTTAAGATTCAGTTTCCACGTATCGATCAGCCAAAAGTTAGGGCAAAACCGGCAAACCATGGGAAGAATGGCAGTCATATCGATACCATTCTCCTTTTGGACGATGAGATATCTGTTCGGAAGGTGGCAGCCGAAGGTCTAAGACGAGAAGGCTTTCGTGTCCTCGAGGCTGCAAATGGTATGGATGCGATCGATATTGCCCGAACGTTTCCGGACCCGATCGATCTGATAATCGCGGATTATTGTATGCCAGTAATGAATGGGGCCGAGGCTGCCGAGCGGATAAAAAAATACCATTCTAGCGCCTCCGTAATTCTTATGTCGGGTGATCCCGGAACCTACAGAGAAGGATCGAAGGAAAACGCGTATGCGGTTTTCCTTGCCAAGCCTTTTTCGCTGGCAAGTCTTGCGAAAATAGTGAAAGACGTACTTAGAGCTAGGCTCCCTGCGGCATAGAAACTGCTCGCTGAATAGGTGCGTTGACCTGAATCCGGTCTGCTACCATCCCAGTCTCAACCAGGTTTGCGAGCCTAAGAATTAGGGATGTCGTGATCTCCTGTCCGGCCGGCAGTAGCGTAGAGCCGCGAAGTGTCACCAAGGGACCGCCGAGATACATCCCCGGCTCAAGATCCGCTACCCTTAATTCCAGACTCTCAAAATCATCTGTTGTGGTATCGACTGATCTCTGTAGTGCAACAAGCACTTCGGCGTCGTACCAACCAGTCCTTTCTGATAATTCACGCACGGCGCTATGTGGGCTGATACCGTTCTGGATCAACCGATCATAATCGATAACGGTCTTGAGGATGCGTGATCCAATAGTCGGAGCATCGTTTTGGGGTGAGCCGAAACCGTTCTCCGAATAACGGCGATTTTGCCCCAGAATTATTGTTGCGACATTCTCCATCCTAGGGATCCTGATCACGAGATCGTGGCCGATCTGTGGATGTTGGTTAAAGAGCCCGGTTTCTTTGTTCGACAGCGGAATATTAGAGGCTATTTTCTGCAAAATATCCTCGGGAACACTGACACAACCGATCTGCGAAAGCATTGCAGCGAACTCAACCTCCCAAACTTTCTCCACTTTTAGACGTTCGGCCAGATCTTTAGCGAGCTTTCTTACCCGGCCGGAACGGTTGAAAGCGGTCGGGTTTACGATCGATAATATATCCAGTAAAACTTGTAAACTTCTGCTCAGGGTTTGTTCCAATAGCTGTTTTTCTGCAGTGATCAGCCGGTATTGCTCGAGACCCGCAAGAAGAGTTTTGGTCAGTCGCTCGGGCGGACACGGTTTGGTCAAAAAGCGAAAAATGTTCCCTTCATTGACCGCATCGATCGCCGTTTGCTGATCAGAATTGCCAGTCAGCATCATACGAACGGTTTTTGGCGCGATCAGTTTTACCCGGGTGAGCAGTTCGATGCCATTCATCCTTGGCATTCTCATGTCTGAGAGGATAACGGCGAAGGGTTTTTCACTCTGGATCATCGCGAGCGCCTGTTCACCGCCCTCGGCTACTGAGACCTCGAAATCCTTTCGGAGTGTTCGTTTGAAAGCATCGAGTACATTCGCCTCGTCATCGACGCATAGAATTCTTGTATTCGTGTAGTTCATTCTTTCTTACCATACAGCCAGTACCGGATCTGCAGATTGAGCGCCGAAAACCTCCTGCCAAACCGGAAGCCTCTCGATCAAACCGATCTGGGACAGGTAATCGAGGTGTAGCTTTGTGTCGCAGGTATCTTGTTCCAAATGCGCCTTCCGTAAGATCCCGTTAGCCGCATGGACTGCGGTCAGGGCAGTGAATCTTTCGCCCGGTACAGCTAAAGGATCATGGTGAAAAGCTACGGCCCGAACGACCTCGTTGGGCAGTCCCCAGAGGCCAAGCAGATAAGCGCCGACCTCTGCGTGGGTGGCTCCAAAAACCTGTGTCTCGGCATCAACCATCGATATATGTTCGGCGGCGAACAACTCGCACGCGGTACGATATTCCTCCGGCACGTTGACCGCCAGGATGATGCGGCCAATATCATGCAGGAGACCCGCCGTGAATGCGTCGCTTCGCGTATCAGTCTTCTCGATCGCGGCAATGTTGCTTGCGGCGACACCGACAGACATACTATGGGCCCAAAGGTCTGCAAACATTGCCCCCTGACCGCGTTGCTCAAACTGGGATATTACACCAACACCAAGCGTCAGACTGGCTATCGTTTCCAATCCCAGGAAGTCGACGGCAGTCCGGGCATCCGAGATCGGCCGGGAAATCCCAAAGAAGGCTGAGTTGACGATCTGTAAGATCTTGACCGTCATGCCGATATCCCTGCGAATGAGCTCGGCAATTCGTCTAGTAGAGCAATCGGCTTTGCCTAGTTCGTCAACGAGCTCAACATAGATACCCGGCAGGCTAGGAATCGACGGTAGCCGCGAGACAAGCTGCCGAAGGCCCCGGTCGGTCAGCAATTCACGCTGGGCACAGACATTTGTGATGGTTGTTTTTAAGACTTCCGGATCGCATGGCTTCGAGAGATATTGATGAGCTGAACCTACGGAGCTCATGCTGCCTTCTTTTTCCGAATAACCAGAGAGTATGACCCTGACAATGTGCGGATGAAGCTCGCTAACTTTTTCAAGGAGTTCGGCGCCACCCATCCCCGGCATTTTCATGTCCGAAACGATGACATCCACATCGATCTCAGCGAGGATGTGCAGAGCTTCCTCGCCACTACAGGCGAACGACATTTTCCAGTCCGAACGCTGCCCGCGCAACATCCGTTGAAGGGCGCTGAGAATGTTAGGTTCATCATCTACAAAAAGAATACTGATCATATTGGAAGCTCCGGCGGATCATCAAATAAAGAAAGGCAACCGGGATACTAGCTTCATATCGGCATTCTACCCAAGCTCTTTAGCATAATTTCCCAGTTCGCCTAATCAGCTAAGGTATTGGGAATCAGGAGAATCGGGTATATTGTTGCTATGATTCTCAGGCTTTTTCTAACGCTTCTTTGCTCAAGCACTGTCGTGGTAATGACCGTCTCATTTGGTTACGCGAGTTCGTTTGTCACCGTAAAAGGGCATAAACTTTACCGTCAGAACGCCCCGTACTATTTTGTCGGGACGAACTATTGGTACGGCAGCCTTCTCGGGCTCGAAAAAGACAAGAAACGTGGAGCCGAGCGGCTCAATCGTGAGCTCGATTTTCTCAAGGCAAATGGCGTAACCAACCTTCGCTTGCTTGCCGGCGCCGAAGGCTCAGGTTTGCTGAACGGTGTAACCCGTGTTGGCCCGCCGCTGCAGCCGGAAAAGGGGAAGTTTGATGAATCCATTCTGGACGGACTTGATCTTGTTCTTTATGAGATGGGAAAGCGTGGAATGACCGCGGTTATTTTCTTCAGCAATAACTGGGAATGGAGCGGTGGTTTTCAGCAATATCTGATATGGAACGGTATTGTTTCGAAAAAATGGCTTGCCGCCAAGCCATCATGGGATGAATTGCGCGACATCGTCAGTAAATTTTATGCCTGCGACCCTTGTAAGGATGGGTATAAGCAGCAAGTAAAGCTGGTTCTTAACCGCAAGAATCGCCACACCGGGAAACCTTATATCAGCGACCCAACAATAATGGCATGGGAACTCGCAAACGAGCCGAGGCCGATGCGTCCGACAGCAAATGAGGACTATCAACGATGGGCTTCCGATACTGCCGCGATGATCAGATCGATCGATAAGAACCATCTGATCACAGCCGGCCACGAGGGCTGGATCGGAACTCAAGACGTTAGTTTGTTCGAATCAATTCACGCTGACAAAAATATTGACTATTTAACGATTCACATCTGGCCAAAAAACTGGGGTTGGTTTGGTGATAAGCGAATGGTTGAAGATTTTCCGAAGGTTGTTTCTGAAACAGAAAAGTACATCGCTGAGAATCTGGCGGTGGCCATAAAACTAGATAAACCCCTGGTCATAGAGGAGTTTGGAATGCCGCGGGACGAGCAATCGTTTTCGATCAGAAGCACCACAGTCATTCGAGACGAATATTATAAAAAGATATTTTCCTATGTCGGTCATCAACCCGGGGGGAAGCCGCAGATCGCGGGGGCAAACTTCTGGGCGTTCGGCGGCACATCACGGCCGATTGATGGCCAGCTCTTTTGGAAATCCGGAGACGAGCTAATGGGAGATCCTCCAATGGAGGAACAGGGGCTGAATTCAGTTTTTGATTCTGATCGAACCACTTGGGAGGTCATCTGCTCAGTCGGAAAGAAGGCTGTGAAAGGCTTGAGGTAAGGTGCCTATAACGATCCTTCGGCCTTAATTACTGCGGGATTTTTGGGATTTATCTTTTTCAGCTTTTCGATAGTTGTTTTCAGGCTCTCTTTGTCGCCTTTTTCGCTGTATGCGAGCGCGAGGTTTTGGAGCGTTATTTCATGCTCGGGATCAATTCCAAGGGAAACCTTGTATTCTTTGATCGCACGATCTATGTCGCGGGGTTCGCGTAAGAAAAAAGTCAGCCCAAGATCAGTCCGGACGCTGATGTTCTTTGGCTCCTTCTCCAGTGCCCTGACGTACCAGGATTCTGCGATCTCATACTTTTCTGCATCAAAAAAAGCGTTTCCAGCTTTTATAATTGGTTCGGCTTCCGCTGGTTTTAGTTTGCTGGCCACCTCATAGTATTTGGCCGCATCCTCAAACCGTTGTATCTGATAGTACAGATCCGCGGCCGTCATTTGAGCTTCGAAGTTTTGCGGCTGCTGTTTAGCTTTTTCGATCGACTCCATTACCTGAGCTGTGGGGGCGGTTTGAGTCGCATCTCCGGTCGATCCACCGACGGGCGGATGGTCGGGCGGGATAGCGGGATTAGCCGGAGCCCCGGTAACGCTTAATGACTGGGTTGAAGCCTTTTCGATGCCCGTTTTATTGACGCTATTCGCAAAAACAAACCCGACAACCAGGCCGACTATCAGCCCAAAGACACCGAACATTATGTTTTCTTTCTTCATTACTATTTAATAGTAATACCGATCGACTCTAAAAATCTATTAGGCCGCTCGCCGCCGATCAGGGCGAAAACAAAATCATTTTTGATCGTTCCAACCTCTTCTTTGGTAACGACATTTTCCAAGACAAGCTCATGCTCACGCATTTCCTTGATCCCGACGCCAAATTTTAGATCGAGGATGCCGTCCTCCGCGCAAGTATACAACTGCAGCTTATTGCCAAATTTGACGGTCGGGGCCAGATAATCGCGAACAAGCACCGTAACCTTGTTCATGTCCTCTGGCTTTCGCGGTGTGATCGATGCCCCATCACGAACCGCGACTAGGTCAACGGCCGCCTCGACCGCAACATTACCGCCGCCGACAACGACCAGATGCTTACCTCGAAAATCCATTGGGTTTGAGAGCCCGTAGATGACCTTTTGCTGCTCGCGCCCGTCGATGATCGCCTTAAGATCTTCATTTGGCAGCCGGAGTTTGTTCGGGGCACCGCGTAGGCCGATGGCTATAATGACGCGCCGAGATCGATAGGTTTGAGGTTTTTTTTCTGCTCCGCGTTCGGTGTTGGTTATAAAATAATCGCCGTCCTCGGCGCGGTTCACCGTTTTACAGCTTTCGTTTTCGTTTATAACCACGCCTTTGTCGGCGAGGCTGTTAAGCCAAACATTGAGAATGTTTTCGCGTTGATCCCCCGGAATTTTTGTCTCGAGCTGGTCGATGATCTCAGCCATTAAAGTTTGCAAAAGGGTATCGCTATGAGCGAGGAAATGTGATCGATAGAGATTTGCCCAGTCGCCTTGGCCTTTAGATCGGAGGAAAAGGACAATGCGTTTTTTTAGTTCTTTTTCGATCTTTTCGGAAAGCAATGGGGATAATTCGGCTTGCAAGGCCCGTGGAATTTTCGCAATGATCTGAGCATGGATCAACGGTGTCTGTTCGTGTGCGAAGTTAACGAGTTCTGCACCTACGGCGTCGATAACTGTTTGGCTGTCATCTGCGGCGTCACCACCATATTTGGCTTTTGCGAGCCCGAGGCCGGTCACAGGAATGCCGCCGAACCAATCCTTAGTGTCAGGTTTGAAGAAAATATATTTCCCTTTCGGGTACAGATCGATCGTCGAAAGGATCTTGTCCTGCTCGATACCGACGTAACGCAGTTTTGCCTCACACGCGGCGGCGGCGGCTGAAGCTCCGCCCTGGCCGATACCGATTATCGCTACGTCGTATTCAGCCTTAGGCTCGGGCGGAGCGGAGGCAAGGTCGGATGCAATATGTGCGATAACGTCCGCACCTTCTTTAACGGCATTCTTAATAAGTGGAACGCCTGAGACATCGCCGATAATGAAACAACCCGGAACATTCGTCTGAAACGATGCTCCATCCCTCGTCGGGGTGGGCATAGAACGAACTTCTTTCGCCGTGTTGATGACGATGCAGGCTTTTGGATTGACGGGACATTCGGCCTGGCAGGCCGTGTCCTCCATACAAAGGTCGGGAGCTACGGCTGATGCTCTACCGTCTACGATCGCCAAGACGTCGTGTGGACAGGCATCCACACAAGCCTGACAGCCAATGCACCTTTCCGGAAAAATTACTGGATGTGGATAGCTGGGACCGCGATACTTTTCCAGGCCAAGTTCCTTAAGTTCGCTGCGATCCAGTGTGCGGATGTGAGTCGGCGGAGCCGCTCTTTCATCCCGAGCCCGAAAAAAGCCAAATGCCCTGGCCGAATCTGTAAAAATAATAAATAAACCCGACGCAACACCGACCAGGGCGAGGCTTGCCCAACCGATCCAGGTGAGCCCGCCATATCGGGGCATGGATTCGGGTACGATCATCTGGTTCAGCCAGATGAGCAGGCCGAGAACGGTTAAGCATGAAAGTATATGAAAGAATTTCATTGGCCGCTCATTTTCGTAATTTGATCGATCACCGCAGTCCTCCGGCGGGTTAGTGCATCCGGGGTCAAAAACTCATTCCAACGCCCTGCGCTGTAAGGATGTTGTACGTGGCATGAGATGCAGTTCGCCGGCAACGCCCCGAACCGCTTGTCTCTGTCGACTGCGTCAATCGCTGTTGTGTGGCACGCAGCACAGGTTTGCCGGGGCGTGGTGCGATCGATCGGGTCGAAGCTGTTATGGCACGTCGAGCATGAGACCAGACCCTTGGAATCACCTTTCACACCCGCAGGAGCCTTTAATCGTGCTACATGGATCGTGTGAAACTGCCTGCTCAGCCGTGCCTGCTCATCTTTGTCGCCGGTTGCTGAGTTGTTTATCTCAGGGATCGCATCAGCAACCTCTTTATAAACACCTTTCCATTTCCAAACGCCGTCAACGATCGGGTATCCGTAGGAACCCGCGTGAGCTGTGCGAACCGATTTGCCGTTATAGGTTTTGGAATTACTGTCATTGTGACACTCGGCACAACTCTGGATAGCCGTTGTCGTAATTTGGAAATCGGCACCCTGATGTTCCTTGTGACAAACCGTACAGGTTATGCCTGCCTGCTCGTGGGCTTTCGTATTCGACGCGTGAAATTCAGTTCCCTGATGGCACTTGATGCAGGAATTTTCCAAGGGCTCATTCGGCGTATGGCAGGTTGTACAAGAATTGCCGTTTGACGCGGCGGCTATAGTGCTGCCCTCAATCTTTTGAGCGTGTGGGTTTGAGAGAGGCTTGGGCGCATAAGTTTGAGGATAGCGGAAAAAAGCGAATGCTCCGACAGCTCCTATCAGTAAAAATGCCCACACAAAAAGACCGAATCGCCAAGGCCGCCGTAGATCGCCGGTCGGCCGCCAGTTGAACATCGCTTTTCCCGGCTTTGGTTTTTCGGTAGGCCGTAGCCGTGTACCCCAGTCTTCTTTCTCTCGGTTGCGCTTTTCCCAGAAAACCTTCAGGACGCCGTCGGATGTCGGCGCCGGTGTTTTTGGTGTGGCGGGCTTCGGTGCGAGTCCGCCTGTATTTTTAGGTATCTGCTCCGAAAACTGTGATTCGACGATCAGTAATAGATCATCTTCAAATCGGCCGACCGTCAGAGTGAATGGCCCGATCTGGATCGTATCGCCGTCAGCCAAAATATCGTCTTTTTGAGCCCCGAGCAGCCGTCCGTTCAGCGTCAGAACATTTGACGTTGATAGATTTATGAGGAAATACTTCCCGTCGCGGAAATTGATCCCGGCGTGGATTCGAGAGACGGTATTGTGATCGAGCACGATCTCGCACGTATCGAGGCGGCCAATGTAAATGCCATCCTTACCGACCGTAAACGAAGGTTTATCAAGATCGGAGTAAGATACCGTAAATTTTCCCGTTTCCTGGCCCATCAAAAGTCTAGCGAACGTTAAAATAAACTACCTGAGCGATATGGATCAACATCAGAGCCAACATTATCGATGTAAAAAGCACATGCGGAGCTACCCAGATCTTTAATAGCTTATGGAGAAGCAGGAGGGCATCTACTCGCCGTAGAGTCGCTGCATTCTCAACCGCATCGATCAGTCTGGAATCATCGGCTCGCGACATGCCCGACGTGGCATCACGAAATTCCTCCCGAGCCTCGGCCAGCATAGATTGTAGGTCTTCCTGTTTTAGATATTGCCTCAACAAATACCTAAGGCCGAGAAAACGACGACGCACCTTTCGCTGTATGAGGCTTTTCAGATCGGGATTTGTTGTCGCATCGGTCGATCGCACCAATTCGGCACGAAGTTCCTCACGACGAGCCTGCAGATCTTCGATCAGCAGCGGCTCGCGCTCTATTCGGGTCATGAAGCGAGGAACAATGAAGTAACACGCCGCTCCGAAGATCCCCGTTGCGATAACCAGGTCGAAGGTGATCATTAGGAACGTCGTAAGCAAGCCGCCCGAGTTTGAGCCACCATGCACTAGTAGCAAAACTCCCGCAAATACCCCGAGGTAAACATGCGAAAGCATCCAGTACCGCAATGCTCCCGCTCGTCGCCTATAAACCTGTTTGCGGGCTGGGTATGCCATTACCCAAACGATCCCGGCTAGTCCGACTAATCCCGTTATCCACCGCATCGTCAACCACGTGTCCGGGCTAAGAGCGAGATCCTGAGTGAACTTTTGGGTCGCCCAAATGGCCGCTCCGCCGCCGATCAGCACCATAAGGACGCCAAAAATATGCCAAAGCACCGATCTGAGGTCAAATTTATGAATGTTAACCCCGATCGCATGCGTCTTGCTTCGCTGGATAAGGCCGAGAGTTTCGTTTACCTCACCGAAATATTCTCGCGGATTAACCCGGACGAGCGCTCCGGTTGGACAATTTTCTTCACAAGAGTATTTCGAGGTTTTCGTTCCTGGCTTGTTGAGGCCGGTGTCTTTGCAAAGATTACATTTTACGGCCAGTAGGCTTTCGGTTTGTGTTACCGGTTCAGGAAGTGTCGCACGACTCAACGAGAAGGCAGATAATGTCTTAGAAACAATGCCTTTCCCGCTCTTTATTTTAGGGTCGGGTTTCGCGATCATCGAAATCGCGTTGTAGGGACATTGGGTAGCACAGTCGCCGCAGCCGATACAGGTCTTTGGATTGATATCGATCTCGCCGTCCGGGAAACGAGCGATCGCCCCGGTTGGGCAGCCCGTTAGGCATTCCGGGTCCTGGCAGTGCATACACACTGACGGCGCGAGCACGCTCTGCAGGTTCCATGCGTTAGCTTTTACCGGGCGCTCAATATGGATACCGCGACGAACGAGACGCGAATTGCCGTGGACCTTGTGACACGCGAGCGAGCAATTGCCGCAGCGGATGCATTTTGCCATGTCCATGACGAGCAGGTTTACGCCGTCCACGACACCGGTTTCGATCTCGCGGCTGGCTGCCGTTATAACTCGCGTATCTTGCGGATGAGACGGTATGTCCGACTTGCCGGCAGAAGTTTTAAGAAACGGCATGATCGCGCCGCTCAGTGCCTGGTCTTCGCGAAGTCTCGATATAGCGACCTCGATCACTTCAGTTCGCCCGCGAACCGTTGCTGTATATTTCCAGTCGCCGGGTTTATCGACGGCGTCGATCCCCAAACACGTTCCTGCGCCCAGAAAATCCAGCCCGACGGATTCATCGGTCTCGATCAGCATATCAGCGGCCTTTGGGTTAAATTCCAGGCCCGAGACTCGCTGTATCCACCCGTTCCGGACAAACACGACACGATTTACCGGGTCGCCCTCGCGGAAGAGTACATGATCTTTTTCGTAAACCGCGAAACGAGCTGCATCATTTAGGCGGCCCAATAGATCTCGGTCGAGGTCAAGATGAGTGAAATCCTTGATCTCATTCAGTGTGAGAGTCAAGCCATAATTGCGGTAATTTCTATCGAGAGCACGGCCAAATTTCGGGAGTTTCCTTAGGAGTCGGATCGCAGGCCGCGTAAATTCAAGAACGCGGGCCGGAATATTACCCGAAACGGAAACAGACGCGGTTCGCGGCGTGCCGGAGAGAAGGGCCATTTCGCCGAAGGAGCTGCCCGGAAGGATCTCACCTACTTTTTTTCGATTGCCATTTGGTTCCGAAACCGATGCGTCGAGCTGGCCGCTGACGAGGATGTAAAAGATGCTGCTTTCCCAGCTGTTTTCCTGAACTATTATGTCGCCCGGAGCGAACTCTAAAAGGCGTGTGTATGGCCCGACCTGTTTGCCACGATAGCTGCGGCCGAACAAAATGATATCCATGTCGAGTTCATTACGAAACTCGCCATTTGGCAGCTTTTCGACCAGTTCGGAGACGATATCAACATCACGAAATGCCTCGATTATCTGCTCGTGCTTTTCAATTTCACGTGCCATGGGCAGCTTGTGACCGTCGGAATGAAAATGAGTTATCTAAACTTTGACCAGTAAATAAATGCCGCCGCGGCGAAAATAACTGCTAACGTGAAAAGTAGTAAAACTAAAAGTATGGCAATAATTATCCACTTTTTGCTCCCCGAAGGTTTCGGATCGGCCAGCGGTTTTACCGGTTGCGGTTTTGGTACTGTCTGAACCGGTGATATGACCTCGATCCGCTTTTCAATCGGATCAGGGACCTTTGAAATATTCAGGCCCATGTCTGATAGCATTTGGTTGTACATCGTCTGGCCGAGCTGCATTGTATGATCTGCCGTATCGAAATTCGACCGCGTTTCACGCACTTTCTCGTCGACCAATGCCTGGCCACAGCCCGGGCAAAATGCCTTGGCTTCGTCGACCATCTCGCTGCACTTCTCACACTGCCTGAGTCCCATTTGATCAATTTTTTGTGTGACAGACCAAGCAGTCTTTACTGGTCGCAAAGCCTTTCTTTCCTTTTAATTCCGGTCTCGCCTTGAAAGCTGCGTCGTGGCAAACGTTGCAGTTTACGTGATAGGAATACTCATTATTGAGAACCTTACCATTCAACTCCGGCATCGTTTTGCCGTCTGGAACGTTTCCTTCCTGAAAATGGCATGCCCGGCACTCGTTAACCTTCTGCGTGGATGCCTTCCACGTTTCCATCGTGAGTGCGACTTCTCGTTCAGAAGTGACTAGGGGCGGTTTGAGAGCTGACTTCGGCTGGTCCGTGTGGTGACATTCGACGCAGGCGATCACCGACTTGCCATCTGGGCTGTATTTTCCTTCGGCGTGTGTTTCGTGATCAAACGGAGCTTCTCCATACTCTGACAAACTATCCTTGCTAAGGGCGAATTTCTTGGTGATCTTCTTGTCGCTAGAGCCCGCCGGAGGGTTCGGAGCGGTGTTCGCTGAAGCATTTGCCGGAGGAACTGGAGTCGGAACAGCCTTCGAGGCGAGCTGAGCGTCAGCTGCCGACTTGTTAGTGACTGTGCACGCGAAAACAAACAAGGCGCCGAGTCCGAAGACAGAAAGAGCGAACAGTTTTGCCAAATTTTTCATATTAGTTTGCACCTATTAAAACCTCATTTCGCCGACAATGTCAATATTTTTGGGAATGCGCTGGGATCGCGGTTCGACCTCGATGGCGGCACCTACTTCCTGCAGGGATCACCAGCCAGCATATCAAAGCTTAAACCTCCGTGGCATCGTGAACAGCTTGTTACGTCGGCAAAATTCCCATCACCGAACGCCCTTGCTCCGTTATGGCAAGTGGCACAGTTATTGGATCCGCCGCAATGCTGTGAGACCGCGATATTTGTGACCTGACGCCCTTGAGGAGCACCGGGCCGAATGTCGTGGCAATCGCCACAGCTTACCCTGCCGTGTTCCCCGTGACTAAAGCTTCCCCTGAAAGCAGTTCGTCCAGGAGATGTACGGCTGTATGGTGCCAGCTCATGGCAAGTGCTGCACGATCCGATCTTACTCTCGGCAGTGTGGCATGTATAGCAGTTGTTATGAGCCTGAAAACCGGCTGGAATAGTTTTACCCGCTCCGGCGGACTGGTGGCATGAGGCACAACCGGCTGGCGGCCTGCCAGCACCGTTGTCATGGGCGCCGTGATCGAACTTCATATTGAAGCCCTCGCGGAAACGTATCGGAAAGTCTTTCATCGGCGGCGGATTTGACTGAAGTTCCTTGTGACAAATTGTGCACATTACCTTATCACGATCCATCAGACTACGATCCGTGAATTGGTTGAGATGGCAGCCGATGCAGGAATCATGACCCGCGTATTCCATATCGAGTGAGCGTCCCTCGCGCTGATGGCACGAAGCACAAGCGAATTGCTTGTGTTCCGGTATCTTATGAGAGAACGCCTCAAATGTTTTGTTCGATGCTTTTACGGCAACCGGCTCGGGCGTTTCCGACGCTGTCAAAGGCACTACCGTTTTGGCCGATTGCTGGATACAACTTGCAGCGAAGATCGCCGAGGCACCAACCACGAGCAGCATTTTTAACAGAGTTTTGTTATGCGATCCTTCGGTCATTCTCAAGAATTCTATCGAGCCTCGTGGCTGGGTGGCATTGGAAATCTTCCAACCGCCGGCGTGTGACAGTATATGCACTGGAATGGAGCAAGCCCCTTATCAGCACTTTCCTTTCGCTTCGCAACCTCTTTCGAGATATCTTCTGCGTGATTGTGACACGAGACGCAGGCAACGAATGGTACATCTGCATCTTTCATAGTCCTCACGTCGCCGTTCTGCGAGATCCGCAGATGACAGGTCATACAATCACGGACCGAATGTTCCTTTTGCTGGTGATCAAATTTGAAGGAATATCGCTTTACGACGTTCGATTCGAAATGGCGTGTGGTAAGGCTGTGACAGCCGGCACAATTCATTCCGGTCGGCTGTGCTCCCTGAAAATGACAGGCGAAACAAGTTGCGTGCCCGCTTGGCATGTCTTTGAAGAAAGCAGGTTTTGGCACGAACGAATCCGGCGCTGCGTCTGCTAGGGGCTTTTCTGTTGCCGGCATTCGAGGGGCGAGTTTTGGCAAGGCATCGGATGTCTGATGGCAGATCGCGCAATTGTTGAATTGCGGTTTGTCATCCGCGTTTAGCTGTTCACGAAAGCTAGCGTTTACAAAATGAGCGACGGCAACATCCGATCTTCTAGTGTTCGAAGCAATAATGTCTTGATGCACATTGTGCGGAAAGACGGTATTAAATTCCTGAGAGTTTCCTTTCGCCGGGAATGGATAACGCGGTGCACTCTTAGGAGTTGCCCCTGGCGTATGACAAGCACTACAAAGGTTTAGGAATTGCCTCCCGCTGTGACAGCTATTGCAGGCGGTATGTCCTGGAAAATCTGCAACATCCGGATAACCGCGAAGCGCTGCCCAATTGGAAGTTGGGTTCTTGTGACACGAACTGCAATCAAGTTTTTTGTGTGAAGACGTGCTGTGCAAAAATGAGTCCCGCTTTTGTGCCGATATTTCATACGAAAAGCCGCCCGCGAAAAATATCACGACTAAGGCGGCTAAAAACTGAATGAAAAGTCTCCTCATTTCGCTGCACACACACCGGCCGCGCATGCCGGAAGATCCTTCACGATAACCTCACATTTCTTGATCGTCTTCCCGGCTTCGGGTACTTGAAGAGCGAGGGTAACCTTTTTCGCTGAACCGATCTCAACCTCGCACGCCCAGAGATAGCTTTTGCCGCCGAATTCGAGCGGAATGATATTTGAGACCAGGAAAGTCTCAGTCGGCTTACTACCGCTGCTCACAGGGATGTCGATAAAGATAGCCTTTACCGAGACGCTGTCGGTCATCGAGGACTGAAGAGGCTTTACCGTACCCAATATCGTACTTATTGACGCCTTTTGCTGTTTATAGAAACCGTCCCGCAAGTTGGGTGAAAGATTGGTAGTGAGCCATTGTTGGGCGATGGCCGGCTTGTTTCGAAATTGCTTTAATCCTTTATCGTAGGCCGCCAGAAATTCGGGTACCTTCTTTGTGTCGTCCACCGTTATGGCTCGGCAATATGGCGACTCACATTCTTCTGCCTTAAGCCATGCTATGAATTCGGGACTTGCTTTCTGGGCGCAGTAGAAGCAATCACGCGAGGTTACGCTGGCGGCCTTCAACTTTTCAACCAGAGTTTTATTTGCCTCAAGACCGCCGCGGAAAAGGTAGAAGCGCTTTCTCGTCAGTTTCTCGACTTTCCCGCCGATCTTTACTCTCCCGGACACTTCTAGCGAGCCGGCCGACTGCGCCGCTACTGCGACCGTTCCAGACGGTATGAGTAGAACGAGAACCGCTATCAGTCGCAGAAGAGACATGTTATTACTGATCGAGGAAAGGTCGGGCCGGGAACTTCAGAAACGGGAGGCGTACGCCGCGAACGAAGGTTCTGTCTGACCGGATTGTTTCAGGAGGGGCAAAGGTATTTGCACCGCCGGCCGCGATAAGGTCGTCCTGGTCAATGCCATCGCCGCTGACGCCGATCGCACCCACAAGGGTCGATCCACGATAGATCGGTATACCGCCCGCAAAGATCTGGATCCCGTTTCGGACCTCATTAATGGATGTACAAGGGCATGGTGCCATCAGGAATTCCTTTTTCTTGAATTCGACTCCCCGACACATGGCTGGAGGCGAAGTGAAAAACGCTTTTATGATCTCGGATTGCAATCCAACATTGAAAGGACTCCAATCGGCGAGCAAGGAGCTGAACGGCCCCGCTTGCGTGCTGTTTATCCCATCTGGAAACAATGGCCTATGAAGGAACCCAACGGCACGGTCGCTGAATGCGATCGACCCGTTTAGGCTGATGCCATCTGCTGCCGCACGTGTGACAAACGAACCGAATCCGGCCGCGGTTAATTTTGTGCCGGCGTCGGAGCGTGCAAAGAAGTTGGCGGTACGAGCCTTTTGCACCGCAACATCCAGTCCGAAAACAGGAGCATCTTTCTGCTGGAAAATCCCCAAGACCTTACCATCCGTATCGACAACTGACATTGTTACCCTGGCAACGCTTCCGATAGGTTGTCTTATCCCCGCACGCGTTCGACTAGCCGTAGCCGCCGCATTCCCCAAAATCTGCTGAACCTCTGCAACTGTTAAGGCAGAGCCTGCTATAGTTGGGAATCTTGAACTATACTGTCCATTAACCCCGTTCAGGACTCCAGGAACCAAATCTGAAGGCGGAGCGGCTCTCACTGCGGCAGTTACAAGTCCCGGCAACAAGGCAAACGAGATCAAATTAACATTATCAGGATTCGAAACGTTCGCGAATGGAAACCGTATGCCCTCAACCAGTATGTTATCAGCACGAATAGGCTCAGGGGATTCGAAGCCTTTCGTTGCGTAAACCGCAATCGTTTCTTCATAGGACTGGTCATTGTCCGCCGGGTTGCGATCGACGGTATACAATCCATCCCCCTCAACTCCGACTCCGCCGACCGCAACGCCATTTTTATACAGCGGAATTCCACCGGGATCGCCGGACAAACCAACTGGAAGAGCCGCAATTGCTATATCCGAACACGGCAGCGTAGAAAATTGGACTCCGTAAAGTGGTCCGCCAGGTCGATTATCGATAAGAGACGGGAAATGTTCCTGAATGATAAAACTGGCGGTCCGAGTCGTAAAGGCGTTGCCTCCGGTAGAAAATATACCTGCAGTACCTGCCTTAGAATGCGACGCGGCGGATGAAGGTATCGACACATTTTCGAGTCCCTGGCCTGCTCGGCCAACGCTCCTGATGAGTGTGTTAGCAGCCGTGCCCGTCATCGCAAACGTGCCGAGCAGATTTCCTTCTTTATCAGTGACCGAAACGGTTACCTTTTGGTTCATCACCACGGCTTTTGAAACGGCCTGAGCAATGATCGTCTGAACGTCTGAAACGGTAAGGCTCTGCGAATGGACTGAAGCAACAAGGAACAGGCTGATCATGATTCCCGCAAAGAACTTGATCCTTTTGAGCGTGGAGGTTGTTTTCATGATGCGTACGAATATTATACAAACCGCCGTGATAGTCAAGTTTTTTCCGAAATAATCCGGAAAAATATTGTTATTGGGGCAGATTTATGTTACAAGCACTGACAGCATTTTCTATTTCAGTCGTATAAGGGTCAGTCTATATGGTGTCGAGTTGTTTCAAACTTGCTCTATTGATTGCGGCTTCGTTGCTAATCTTGGTGGCGGCTGATACGAGTAATGCCCAGTCGTCAAGCGGTAGGATCACGGGAAAAGTTGCCTTTGTGGACGGCAAGCCCGCAGCAGGCGTCTTGGTCGTAGCTACCAATCAAACAAACACTGACAACTCTTCAACAAGAACTAAACCAGACGGAAGCTACTCCATAAAGGTTCGATCAGGTGCCTATCGTATTACGGTCGCCGCTCCGTTCGAGGCACGCTTCGATCGAGGAAAAGCACCTGAATACGGGACATTCTCAAATATCATCTGCGATGAGTCGAAGAAAAAATGCCCCACGCTTGAGAATGTGATCGTCGATGGTGGCGAGCGAAAGATCGACTTCACGGTTGCTGATCCATCCAAAGAGGTTCCTGCCGAGGGCCCGCCGGTAGCCGATAAGAATGCGGTTCCAGACCGGCGTGAGGTGCGTGATCGCTGGCGTATCGGATTTCCCGAGTACGACCGCTATGGGGACAAAGGAGCTCGCGGCCGCGATATTCCATTCAAACGCGGACGCTGGTACAACCCCTACGATCAGAACATATTAAAAGGTGATCGCCCCATCATCGGCAACGATTATTTTATGATCTTGTCCGGTGCCAGCACGACCGGAGTTGAGCTCCGCCGGACGCCGTCGGGGAATAATGTAAGTTCGGCCAATCCCGACAGTAACAATTTTTTTGGCCGACCCGAGAGCTTTTCTTTTAGCGAGACGCTTCAGGTATCGTTTGAGTTTTTCAAAGGACAGACAGTATTCAGGCCACGTACGTGGGCATTCAAGATCTCGCCGACGATCAGCATCCCTAATTATCTGAACGCCAGAGAGAACGGCATTGTAAACGTCGACGTGAGGCGAGGGACGACCAGAACTGATTATCATGTTTCTCTCGAAGAGGCCTTCGGCGAGGTCAAACTGTTCGATACTAACGATAACTTTGACGCTGTCTCAGCCCGCGTTGGAATACAGTCGTTTAACGCAGATTTCCGAGGATTTCTTTATTCCGACAATAACTTGGGAGCCAGGGTCTTCGGCGGCTTTTCAAATAACAAGACCCAATTCAATCTCGCGTGGTTCCACCAGCTTGAAAAGGACACGAACAGCGGTCTCAACGCTTTTGAGTTTCGCAAACAGAATGTTTATATAGCCAACATTTTCCGTCAGGATTTTCTGACGAAGGGCTATACCATTCAGGCGGTCGGGGCTTACAACGACGACCGCGGTGACATTCATTACGACACGAATGGTTTTCTCGTTAGGCCCGCTCTTGTTGGTGATGCGAGACAGCATAACGTGCAGGCTGGATACATCGGATTTAATGGTGATGGCCATATCGGCGTGTTAAATCTGACCAACTCTTACTACTTCGCCTTTGGAAAAGACAGCCATAATCCAATCGCGGGTAAGAAAACCGACATTAGGGCCCATATGGCGGCGGTCGAGGCTTCGATCGATAAGAACTGGCTGCGATTTCGCGCCTCTGCTTTTTTCTCGTCCGGTGACAGCAACCCAACGGATAACAAGGCAACCGGATTTGATGCAATTTTGGACGATCCCAATTTCGTTGGCGGACAGTTTTCATACTGGAATCGCCAGGGAATAAGGCTGGTGTCGACGGAGGTCGGTTTGGTGCAGGGCAATAGTCTATTGCCGACGCTCAGATCAAGCAAGACCGAGGGCCAGGCGAATTTTGTTAATCCTGGTATATTCATTTACAACGCCGGTGTCGATGCTGAATTGACGCAAACGTTCAAGGCGATCTTTAACGCGAACTACTTGCGTTTCCACAGGACTGAACCGCTCGAATACGTTTTGTTTCAGCCGAATGTGAGGCATGAGATCGGCTACGACCTGAGCCTCGGAGCAGTTTATCGTCCTTTTTTAATAAACAATCTTACCTTTACTTTCGGCGGAAGCATTTTCTTTGCCGGAAAGGGCTTCAGGGATGTTTACACCGATCGGGCGCGAAATTGCCCGATACCGAATTTTTGCACGGGCGATGTAGTTAATCCGTCAAAACCCCAATATTCACTGTTTAGTCAGATGAAACTGATCTTCTAGAGCGAGAGGCATTTTTCGACATGAGAGCAAAATCCGACAGGGTTGTACGAATCAAGTTGATCGTTTTGTTTGCATTCGCGTGCCTACTTATCGCAGCCGGTTGGAAAGTCAATTCGCTTGCAGAACTAAAAGTTAGTGCGCAGGAGAAACCGCCCGCTAACGCAGCTTCTCCAGCCCCAGTACCTGCCGCAACGGCTGCGCCTGCGGTTGAAGCCGTACCTAAACTAGAAGGCTGCATTAAATGCCATAACAATATCGAGCCGATGCACCGCTACAATGCGACCGGCGACGTTTTTGACACGATAAAGGAAGGTAAGGACGCGCAAGGACTGACGTGTACGGCTTGCCACGGCGGCAATCCTGCTTCGACGATTCAAAAAGAAGCTCACGTTCAACCAAAGTTCCCTAAAGAATGGGGGTGTAAAAACGGGGATTGCTCCAGCAAAAATCCTGAGCGTACGAATGCCTTGATCGCCAAGGAAAGCCGCGAGTTTGTTCGTTTCGTGAATCCCGGAGATTTTCGCGTCATCCAGCAATCATGCGGTGAATGTCATGCAGATCAGAACCGTAACGTCTCCCAGGGCAGCATGGCTCATGGGGCAATGCTGTGGGGGGCGGCTCTTTATAATAACGGCGGTTTTCATATAAAAGATACCCATTTTGGGGAAAGCTATAACGAGGACGGTTATCCGCAGGCTTTGTTTCAAAGTCCAAAACCAACTCGTGAACAGCAGGCCAAGAAAGGCTTTCTTGAATCAATATATCCGCTTCCGCGCTGGGAGTTGTCGCAGCCCGGAAATATCCTTCGTGTTTTCGAGCGTGGCGGTAAACGGCGTCTTGAGATTGGAAACCCTGATAGGGAAGAAGAGGGCGGAAAACCAGACAAAGGACTCAGCCCTCGCGGACTTGGTACAAACAATCGAACAGATCCCGTTTATCTGGGCTTGCAGAAAACACGCTTACTCGATCCAACGCTGAACTTTCTTGGAACGAATGATCAGGCTGGTGATTATCGTTCGGCCGGATGTACTGCGTGTCACGTGGTTTACGCAAATGACACAAGCGTGACTGCGGCCGGCCATTACGCGCAGGCAGGGAATCAGGGCTTCTCACAATCGGCTGACAAGAGTATTCCGAAGAACGAATCCGGCCATCCAATAAAACATCAATTTACGTCGCAGATCCCGACTACTCAATGCATGACCTGTCATATGCACCCCGGGACAAATATGGTCGCGACCTATCTTGGCCGTACATGGTGGGATAACGAATCAGACGGCAAAATGATGTATCCGCAGGACAAGCAGATCAACCCCACGCAGTCCGAAGAGATCGCGAAACTACAAAAAAATCCTGAAGGTTCTTCCGTCCGTGGGTTGTGGTCTGATTCAATATTTTTACAAAAAACGGGTACGGCGGAGTTCAACAGTAAGCTCAAGAATGTTCAGTTCGCCGATTCCCACGGCCATGGCTGGATGTTCAAGAATGTCTATAAAAAGGACCGAAAGGGCAACCTATTGGACGCCGATGATAAGGTGGTCGCTCCGGAGGATCCTGACAAATTTAAAAAAGCTGTCCACTTACAGGATATTCATCTCGAAAAGGGAATGCACTGCGTCGATTGCCACTTCCGTCAGGACAGCCATGGTACTGGAATCCTTTATAACGAACCGCGAGCTGCTCTCGAGATCGGCTGTGTAGACTGCCACGGATCCGCAAAAGAAAAGGCAAATACGCTGACCAGCGGCCCGGCGGCAATGCCTGTGACCGTCCGCGGCGAGATAACTTTGCGCGAAAGAGCCAAGAAGCCCCTGATTGGCCGTGACCTGACGCGACTGCAGTTTCGCGGAATAGATGGCCGTCGGCTCTCGGTGCTGCAGGTATTGGCTACGGCTGCTCAAGCAACTGCCAAGAAATGTAAGGATGAGAAAGGTGAGCCGATCGTTCTTAAGCAGGGCGATATAGTTCAAAACTCTATCGTCGAGCCAGGAAAATGCTGGAAAGTAACGCAAACCGCTGACACTGTCACGCCGGGAAATCCGGATTACAATGAAAAAAGCGCCTATGCCAAGACGATGCAGCGTGACGCAAAAACGTGGGGTGATACTAAGGCGACCGAGGAAATGCTTGCCCATCGCGAGAGCAGCATGACGTGTTACGCGTGTCATACCTCCTGGGTCACGAGCTGTTTTGGCTGCCATCTGAGTATGGAGGCGAATCGCAAAACGCCGATGCGCCATAACGAAGGCGGCGATTCTCGAAACTTTACTTCCTATAATTTCCAGGTCCTGCGCGACGATATCTTCATGCTGGGTAAGGACGGAACCGTAACAGGTCACATGGTCGCTCCGGTTCGGTCGAGTTCTGCCGTGCTTGTAAGCTCGCGGAATCAGAATCGGGAATGGATCTATCACCAGCAGCAGACGCTATCAGCTGAGGGTTTTTCGGGGCAGGCTTTTAATACGCACGTACCCCATACGGTTCGAGGCAAGGAAACTCAGGGTTGTTCTGACTGCCACGTCTCTAAAGATAAAGATAATAACGCCTGGCTCGCCCAAGTTCTGCTCCAGGGCACGAACTTTGTGAATTTCATGGGCCGCTATATTTATATAGCGGGAACCGATGCTCTAGAGGCCGTTGCCGTAACCGAACACACCGAGCCGCAAGCGGTTTACGGCAGTAATCTGCACAAGCTTGCGTATAAGGATAACTACGAGAAGTTCGTTCGCGATGGCAGGGAACTCGAGGAAGTATACGAAAACAAAGGCCGTCCTGAGGTTCTGCAGGTTCAGGTTCGCGGTGAGTATGCATATGTTGCGGCCGGAAAGGGCGGGCTGCGTGTGTATGACGTGGCTCAGATCGACCACAAGGGATTTTCTGAAAGGATAACCACGGCTCCGGTTTCGCCGATCGGACAGAAATTCTACGTTCCTACGAAATATGCGACAGCAGTCGCCGCTCCATCGACGCTTGCGGTCGATCCGACGCGTTGGCGAACGGTTCTCAAGGACGACGGTACATTAGATCAGGTTCCACCGGACGAAGCTTTATGGCTCAATGCCGAGGCCAAAAAGGCCGGCAAACCAGCACCTGCGATCAACGAGGAAGGGCCGATTCATCCGCTGTATGCGTATCTTTATGTGGCCGACAAATTCGAAGGGCTGATCCTCGTTGGTGCCGGGACTTTGCTCGATGGCGAACCTCGGAATAATTTCTTGAGCCGCTCGCTCACCTACAATCCGAACGGCATTCTGACCGGCGCAAATAATGTCACGATCGCCGGAAATTACGCCTATATTACGACCGAACGGGATCTTGTGATCATCGATCTCGCAACGCCGCTTCAGCCGAAGGTCGTGAAGCAGATCCCCTTTGATCAGCCTAAGGCGGTAGCGGTTCAGTTCCTGTACGCCTTCGTGGTCGATCACGCGGGAATGCATGTCCTGGATATCAAGGAACTGCAAAGCAAGGGCGAGGTAGTTAAGGTCGAGGGGGCTTCAGTTCCGCTGGCTCATGCCCATGATATCTACCTCGCGCGAACCTATGCTTATGTCGCAAACGGCGAGGAAGGTATAGCGATCATCGATATCGAGAAACCTCAGGAGCCGAAGCTCGATCAGACCTTTAACGCTGGCGGCACGATAAATGATGCTCACGCCGTCAAGGTTGCGATGACCAACGCCAGCCTTTATGCGTATGTCGCTGACGGTAAGAACGGGCTCAAAGTTCTGCAGCTCACCGATCCTGAGACGATGCCGACCTATGCCGGATTCAGTCCGCGGCCGGAGCCGCAGTTGATCGCGACCTTTAAGACCAAGGGCGAGGCGGTCGGACTTTCGAAGGGGCTTGACCGCGATCGAGCGGTCGATGAAAGCGGGAACCAGATCGCCGTCTTCGGCCGCCGCGGTGCAAGGCCGTTCGGGTATGAGGATGTGATGCGGATGCTCAGGACAAACAGCGGAACCGGTGACTTCTTTACTGTTTCGGATCAGCCGATCAAATAGGCGTCTTTTCCTTTTAACATAACCGAATGGGGCTGTCTGAAAAGGCAGCCTTTTTTAGTGTTCGGAAGAGGTATTTTTGTGTTTTTTCACTTTTCACCTATCTTTACCAAAAATTGCCCAATAAAAAGTGTGAATCGTTTCACACTTTTTCGGACATGAAGGCTGCGATGCCCGTAAATACTGTCTTTCGTCGATCAGGCGGCCGCTTCCGGGGCGCAAAACGGCCTTGTGATTGGTAGAGGTAAATCACCCCATTTTCAGCTGCTTTGCACAGTTTGGTAGAGTGATCTGGCAGATTGGTCAAAGGTCGCCGCAGATTCTCTCAATCGCGGACCATGTCAAAGAAAATTGATCCTGATCGGGCGTGTGAAACACGCTAAATTATGTTAGCTACACATGGCGGCGAAAGCCGGAATGTGTAAAGAGGAAAACCGAATCCAATAAAGCTTGCGAAGCATGCGGAACGTGCCCGCGTGTTTCACACGCTCGATAGCTTTTGGGGGGAGTTTCCTACAGGTTCCGCTTTGCTTCACCTGTAGCTAAAAGCAATTGCGTCTGCTAAGCAGACTTAGGAATTTCTGCTACTGAAGCTCGGTACGCCCCGCTCCAGTCACGTGCTCCAGTAGCTCAATTGGTAAAACCCATAATTCATTTTTATCTCAATTGGTCAAAATAACCTTGACAACAAAATGAGCCTTGGTCATAATACTTTTGCTTTCCGACTTAAGTATTATCGAACATTTATGCTGTAAGGCAGCCTTTTTGGGTTCGAGTTGAAAGTTTGAATGCAGTTTAATTGGTGTTACCAATTCGAATTTGGGCCTCAGAGTATCGTTGATCTAACGATCGGGTCGAGAGAAGCAGAGAAATAAAACGCCCATAACAATTAAGGATTTAGAGCTATGAAAAGAAGTTTGAACAGCAGATCGAGTATTTTCGGTGCATTTGTTTTCGCATTATTGATGTTTGTGTCGGCGGCAATGGCGCAGGAATTTCGCGGTACGATCACTGGTGTAGTGACCGACCCGAATGGAGCCGTTGTGCCCAACGCTACCGTCGTCATAAGGAATGTCGATACGAATATCTCCACCACGCTGGCCACAAATGATGAGGGAGCGTATGTCGCGCCTCTTCTCAATCCGGGTAAATACTCGATCACGGTGAGCGGCGGCGGGTTCAAGAAATCGTTTCGCGACGCGGTCGCCCTGAATGTCGGCGATCGTCTATCGGTCGATATTCAACTCGAGATCGGAACCGAATCGGAGCAGGTGAACATCGTTGCCGATAACGAACTGATCGAGAAAGGATCGGTCACGACCGGAACGGTAGTTACGGCAAAGCAGATCGAAGAACTTCCGCTTTCTGAGGGTGCTGCCTACAACCTGGCCCTTCAGGCACCGGGCGTGGCTTATACGGGAAACCCTTTGTTCACCGGACCGACCTCGAACGGCAACCTCGCGGCGTTTCGTACAAATGGCGTGGGCGGTAACCAGATCACACTCGACGGCTCGCCAAATCTTGGTTTCGACGGATCGGTGGCTTACACACCGCCGTCAGATGCTGTTTCGCAGTTCAAGATCCAGACCAGCAGCTTCGACGCTCAAAATGGATTCACTGCCGGTTCAACGGTCAACGTAGCGGTCAAGAACGGCACGAACAAGTTTCACGGTGCCGGATCATATTTCGACCGCAGTACGAAATTAACGGCTAATAACTTCTTTAGCAACAAGGCCGGTGTTGAACGCCCGAGCCGTCACTATTACCGCTACGGCGGCCAGGTCAACGGGCCGATCGTTAAGGATAAGACGTTCTTCATGGCGTCGTATGAGAAGCAGTACAATCGCGTTCCCGCTCCGGCGCTTTTCAGCGTTCCGACGGCGAAGATGCGTACCGGGGATTTTTCTGAGCTTCTCGCTTCAGGCATTTTGATCTACGATCCGGCAACTGCCTTCCGCGCCAGTTCGACATGTGCGGCGAGCCCGACCGGAACGACGATCTGCCGCACTCCGTTTGCAGGCAATATCATTCCGACGGCACGTATAAATGCCGCTGCGATGAATTTCCTCAAGCTTTATCCGCTGCCGAACTTGCCTGGAACTACCAGGAACTTCTTTTCAAACAACACCAACATTCTTCCGTACAAAACATTCCTGACGCGTATCGATCACAATATCAGCGACAGTCAGCGGATCTTCGGTAAAGCGTTTTGGAGCACACAGTACGACGACAAGTTCAATTTCCTCGAAACGCCGGACGCATTCACCCGCGGATTCGAATACCGCATCAACAAAGGCGGCAGCGTCGGTTATACCGCGACTCTCGCTTCGAATCTAATATTCGACCTTCGCGGTAACTACAACAGCTTTAAGCAGGATCGTGTTCCGGCAAATCCGAAATCGGCTGCAGCACTTGGCTTTACCGGAATTGCGGCGATCACGAATTCGACGATAGTCTCGCGTTTTAATTTCACGAATTACGACACGTTCGGCCCGCAGCGTTCTGACTATAATGAAGGCCTGACGCGTACATTCAGGGAGTTGTCGATCCAGCCTGCATTTACTCATATTGTTGGCGATCACACGTTCAGATACGGTTACGATTTCCGCCGTTTGGGTGAAGGACGTATCACGAACGGAAATAATGCAGGTAACTTCACGACGACCGGAACATATACGACCCAAGCCTCGTCGGGCAGCCTGATCACGACTAACTCGTCGATCAACGGAGCTGGTGCGGTCGGCCGCGACCTTGCTTCTTACCTGCTGGGCATCACTACGAGCGGTACCCTGGATCAGGGCGTTTCGTATGACGTTCACTCCAATTATCAGGGGTGGTTCATTCAGGACGACTGGCGTGTTACGCAGAATCTGACACTGAATCTTGGTTTGAGATATGAGTTGGAACCGGCAGTCAGAGAAGAATTCGGCAAGATCGTGACCGGTTACAATGCAACCGTCGCTAACCCGCTCGGGCCGGCAGCATTGGCAAACTACAATGCAAACGTTCCTCTCGGTATTCCAGCGACAGCTTTTCAGAACCTGGTCGGCGGATTGATCTTTGCCGATAGCGGCGATGCTCCGCAGCAGAAGATGGATGTGAACAACATCCAGCCCCGCATCGGTGCTTCGTATTCCTTAAATTCTAAGACCGTCATCCGCGGCGGATTTGGAATATTCACTGCACCATTCCAGCTTTCGGGCATCACGGCTTCGCTGGTCCAGACCGGTTTCACACCGTCCACGACGTTTCTCGCGTCGAGCGACAACGGCCTGACCTTCACGGGCACGCTCAACAATCCTTTCCCGGGCGGTTTGAATCCCGCAACCGGTTCGTCGCTGGGCCTCGTTACTTCGATTGGCAGCACGCTTGGAAGCGTCGGCGGTACAGGGCCGACCGCATCGGTTCTGCCTAACGGACGCCGCAAGAACGGCAATTCCGCACGAGCTATTTTGGGTGTTCAGCGTGAACTTCCGGGTCAGATCGGTTTTGAGGCAACATTGGTCTATTCACACGGATACGACCTTCCGGTCCTGCGTCAGCTTAACTATGTGCCGACCCAGTATTTGAATAACTTGGCCGGAGTGACTGATTTCAATACGATCTCGACCGCGATCTCAACGGTTAGCACCTTCCTGACCACGACAGTTGCAAATCCGTTCCGTGGTTTGGTCCCGACCAACGCCACGTGGAATGGAAATACACTCGCCCGCTATCGTTTGATAACCGCAAATCCGCAGTTCCAGGATCTGGTAACGACGGAATATAACGGCACGAGCGATTACGCTTCGTTGCAGATTCAAGCGGTCAAGCGTTATTCGAAGGGATTATCGCTCAACGCGACCTACACCTACGCTTATGACCACGAGAAGACGCGTCGCCTGAATCCGCAGGATCTTGAATTGTCGGATTCGATCTCGACCAACAGCCGCCCGCACCGCTTTACCTTCTCAGGCATCTATGAGCTTCCGTTCGGTAAGAACCGTTCATTCGGCAGTAACTGGAATGGCTGGGTCGATGGCTTCCTGGGCGGATGGCAGCTGCAGGCGATATACGAACGGCAGAGCGGCGAACCGCTTGTTCTTCCGAATGTGTATTACAACGGTGATCCGAAGAATCTGACGAACAAGCTCGGACAGTATGACGATCAGGGCCGCCGTTACGGCGTTGATATTCCGGCGTTCGATACTGCCGGATTCTTCCTGACGAATCCGACGACAGGTGCCCTGACCGTTCCGGCATTCGGCGGTAACTATGCTACGTCGTCGCAGAACGTTCTGCGTAACATGCCGTACGTGCTGGATAATTTCCGGAATCAGTACTTCCAGAAATTTGATGCGGGCCTGACCAAGAACTTCAAGATCCGTGAGGGAATGAAGCTGCAGGTACGCGTCGAAGGCATCAACGTAATGAATTGGGTCAATTTCACAGGTTTGAATCTGACGCCTTCGACCGGCTCGACCTCGACGTTCGGCCTGGTCAACGCACAGAGAAATCTGCCGAGAGACATTCAGCTCGGTGCGAGATTTACCTTCTAAGTCGACGCTCCCGATCGATCGAATGTGGATAGTGCGCCGCACAGGTAGTTTTGTTTTTTACTTGTGCGGCGCATTTTTCCTGTAAAGATCCGGTTTTTTTGAACAACCGTCGAACCTTAAACGGTATCGAAATCGTGCAGGCATCTGCCCGACCTGAAATAGGGGGCCGCGGCGCTAAATGAAGAAAGCAGTATTTGTAAACCTCTTATTGTTTGTTGTCCTCGCGGCACAAGCCGCTTTTGGGCAGAAGCCCGATCTTACCGTTGCCGCAGATGGAACCGGGAATTTTAAGACCGTTCAGGAAGCGATCAACAAGGTTCCGGAAAACAACGCAAAGAGGTTTGTGATCGCCATCAAATCCGGGACATATCAGGAACAGATCCGCGTTCCCGCCAACAAGCCTTACGTATCGTTTATCGGCACGGATGCAGCGAAAACGATACTTTCCTTCAAGATCTCCAACAAAGATGCCGGTTCGACATCCGCGGCGTATGCGACCTATATCGGCGGGCACGATTTTTACGCTGAGAATATTACGTTCGAAAATTCCTTCGGCAAGCCTTCGCCCGCAGGCGGCCAGGCGGTGGCGCTTTTGGTCGAAGCGGATCGTGCGGTCTTTAAGAAGTGCCGTTTCCTCGGCTGGCAGGACACGCTTTACGCAAAGAACGGCCGTCAGTATTACACAGACAGCTATATCGAGGGCACGGTCGATTTCATATTCGGCCAGGCTGCGGCGGTCTTCGAAAACTGCGAGATACGCAGTAAAGGCGACGGATATTTGACCGCGCCGATGCGTTTTGCCGCAACTGAACCTGCCGGATTCGTTTTCAATAAATGCCGTCTCACTGCCGAAAACACGGAAAAAGGCGTGTTTCTCGGCCGCCCGTGGCGTGATTATGGCCGCACGGTTTTTCTCAATACAGAAATGGGCGAGCACATCAAGCCCGAAGGCTGGCATCACTGGCAGCCGGAACGCGAAAAGACCGCATACTTCGCCGAATATAAATCGACCGGAAAAGGCGCCAACGACGCGGCACGGGTGAAATGGTCGCATCAATTGACTGACGCCGAAGCCACAGCGTTTTCAGCCGAGAACTTTCTTAAAGGCAAAGACGGATGGAATCCGAAAACGGCGAACGATTCGTGGCTGGAAAAAACAAAGCCCGATTGGCGGCTCGTTCAGTGGGGCGGCGATATTCTGAAAATGCCTGCTCTGTGGTATCAGACCGACGAGGCCGCGAGGATCGGCGATCAATTGCTCGTTTATCAGAAGGACAACGGCGGCTGGGAAAAAAATTCCGATCACGCCGCGATGCTGACGCAGGCCGAAAAGAATGCTTTACTCGCGAAACGCGCCGACATCAGCGAGACCACGATCGACAATCGGACGAGCTACACGCAGGTCGCTTATCTTGGGAAACTGATCACCGCGAGCCTCCTGAAAACGTCGCCGCCGACCAATTTTCCGAAGTACAAGGAATCATTCAACAAAGGCCTGGATTATCTCCTCTCGTCGCAGTATGAGAACGGTGGATTTCCGCAGTTCTTTCCGCTGAAAAGAGGTTACTATACGCACATTACATTCAACGACGACGCGATGATCGGCGTGCTGACCGTGCTCCGCGATATTGGCAATGCGAAGGATGATTACAAATTCGTCGACGAAGGCCGCCGCGCAAAAGCCGCCGCCGCCGCCGCCAAAGCGCTGCCGCTGATCCTCAAACTTCAGGTCGAGATCGGCGGGAAAAAGACCGTTTGGGTGCAGCAATACGACGAAGTAACGCTGAAACCGGCGTGGGCACGTAAATTCGAACCGCCGTGTCTGACGTCGAGCGAAAGCGTTGGCATCGTGCGGTACCTTATGGCCGAAAAACAAACGCCCGAGATCACGGCGGCGATCGAGGCGGCGATAAAGTGGTTCGAATCCACGAAGCTGACAGGCATCAAATGGGAACGCGTCAACGGAAATAATGTGGTCGTTCCGGACAAAGCCGCGAAGCCGATCTGGGCTAGGTTTTACGAATTTGAAACAATGAAGCCGATCTTTATCGGGCGCGATTCCGTGATCAAATACGACGTCGCACAGATCGAAGCAGAACGCCGCAACGGTTACGCCTGGTACATCGAAAACCCGCGAAATCTGATCGAGATCGAGTATCCGAAGTGGAAGGCAAAACAGGCGAAATAGATCTTTATGCACAACAGACGAGAATTTATCAAAACGTTTGCGATCGGAGCGGCGGGAATTGCCATCTTTCCGACAATGTCCTTTGGACAGGCAGATCCGTGGAAGACTGAATATCCAAAGATCCTCGCTCGTATAAAACCGCCGACCTTTAAGAAGAAGGATTTCGATATCCTCAAGTACGGTGCGAAAGCAGGCGGGCAATTCGACTGCCGCGAGGCGATCAACAAGACGATCGACGCCTGTTCAAAAGCCGGCGGCGGCCGCGTCGTCGTGCCGGCGGGCGAGTTTTTAACAGGTGCGATCCAGCTGAAATCGAACGTAAATTTGTACGTTTCAAAAGGTGCGACGATTAAATTCTCGATGGACCCGAAAGCGTATCTACCGGTCGTCCACACCCGCTGGGAAGGCATGGAGCTGATGCATCTGTCGCCGTTCATCTACGCTTACGAGCAAACGAATATTGGCATCACGGGCGAAGGAACGCTTGACGGACAGGGCAAATCCTTCTTTTGGAAATGGCACGGCAACCCGCGTTACGGCGGCGACCCGGCAAAGATCAGCCAAAAACCAGACCGCGACAAACTTTACGATATGATGACGCGGAACGTGCCGTTAGCCGAACGCGTCTTTGGCGAAAAACACTATCTGCGGCCTCAGTTCATACAGCCGTATAAGTGTAAAAATGTTCTCATCGAGGGCGTGAAGATCGTCGATTCACCAATGTGGGAAGTTCATCCGGTTCTGTGCGAAAACGTCATAGTTCGAAATTTGAACATTTCGTCGCACGGCCCGAACAACGATGGCTGCGACCCGGAATCATGCAAGGACGTTCTGATCGACAATTGCTTTTTTGATACCGGCGACGATTGCATCGCTATCAAATCAGGGCGCAATAATGACGGACGCCGGCTCAATGTTCCGACCGAGAATATAATCGTCCGCAATTGTACGATGCGTGACGGCCACGGCGGAATTACGGTCGGCAGCGAGATCTCGGGCGGCGTGCGAAACCTCTTCGCTCACGATAACAAGCTCGACAGCCCCGATCTCTGGACCGCCATTCGCGTCAAAAATAATGCTTCGCGCGGCGGTAAACTCGAAAACTTTTATTATAAGAACAACGTCGTCGGCCAGGTTTCGCGAGCAGTGATCGAGATCGACTTTAATTATGAGGAGGGAGCGAAGGGCGAGTACATTCCCGTCATGCGAAACCTGCAGATCGACGGGCTGACATGCACATCCGGCAATCGTGTAGCGGATCTGCAAGGCCTCGATAATGCTCCGATATACGATGTCTCTATCAGCAATTGCACGATCGGAGAGATGAAGAATCCGAGCATCGTCAAAAACGTCAGAGGCATTAAACTGAAAAACGTAAAGATAGGTGGGAAGTTAACTGATTCGTTATTGTAAAAAATTATGTCAGATAAAGGATCGATAAACCGTCGTGATTTTGTAAAGGCATCCGGCGTTGCGGCCGCGTCGGCCCTGTTAACGGGCTCGCTGTCCGCGGCCACCGTCACACCACTGGCTCGAAAACGCTACGCAATGGTCGGAACCGGACACCGCGGTACGGGAATGTGGGGCAAAGACATCTTCGAACGCTATGCGAACGAGATCGAATTCGTTGGCCTTTGCGACAAGAACGGTAAGCGTGCCGAAGCCGGAAAAAAACTGATCGGTGCGAGCTGCCCGACGTTCACGAGTTTTGACGAAATGGTCGCCAAGACCAAGCCTGAGCTTCTGATGGTGACGACGATGGATTCGACACATCATCAATTCATTACCAAAGCTCTCGCGATGGGCATTGATGTCATCACCGAGAAACCTATGGTAACCGAGGCTGTTCAGGCTCAGGCGGTAATTGATGCCGAAAAGAAAAATAACCGCAAGATCACAGTTGCTTTCAATTACCGCTACGCGCCCAAGCACCAGAAAATAAAAGAGATACTGCAATCCGGCGAGATCGGTAAGGTTACGTCGGTCGATTTCAGCTGGTACCTCGACACGTCGCACGGCGCGGATTATTTCCGCCGCTGGCACCGTTTGAAAGCAGGCGGCGGCAGCCTTTGGGTGCATAAGGCGACGCATCATTTTGACCTGGTGAACTGGTGGCTCGGTGCCGATCCGGTCGAGGTGACGGCTTACGGCGACCTGAATGTCTACGGCAAGGCCGGGACGTTTCGCCATACAAATTGCCGCACGTGCCCGCACAAAGCAAAGTGCCCGTTCTTTTGGGATCTGACAAAAGACGCTCGATTGATGAAGCTGTATGCCGAATGCGAGGACGTTGACGGGTATATGCGTGACGGCTGCGTGTTTAAGGAAGACATCGATATTTACGACACAATGTCGGCGGCGGTCAAGTATTCGAATGGCGTCAGTATGAGCTATTCGCTCAATGCTTCAATGCCGATCGAAGGCTATCGGATCGCCTTTAACGGCACGAAAGGCAGGCTTGAGGTTCGCGATTACGAACGCCAGCCGTGGCCCGAGCAGCTGCAATCTGAGATCTACCTCATTAAGAGTTTCCCTCGCGGCCGCGAGCGGATCGAGATGCCAAATATCGCCGGCGGACACTCGGGCGGTGACGATCGGCTACGCGAGGTGATATTTAAGAACGCTCAGGTTCCCGAGCATCTGAAATTGCCGGATTCGCGTGCCGGTGCGATGTCTTGCCTGACCGGGATCGCGGCCAGGACGAGCATCGAGCAAAAGCGTCCCGTCAAGATCAGTGAGTTGATACGTTTATGAGGTTGATCTTGGCCATCGTGCTAGTCTTGCTTTTCGCTTTGTTGTTGAGTGCTTCCGCGTCGGCCCAGTTAACCGTTTTTCTTGCAGGAGATTCGACCGCGGCGAATAAAGCGGCTGATCGACGGCCCGAAACCGGTTGGGGCGAAATGCTCCAGCAGCATTTCGACCCGGCAAAGGTAAAGATCGACAATCGAGCGCTAAATGGACGAAGCACGAAATCCTTCGTCGATGAAGGCCACTGGCAAAAGATAGTCGATGCACTTAAAAAGGGCGATTTCGTTTTCATTGAGTTCGGCCATAACGACGAGAAAAAGGACAAACCGGCGGTTTACGCGTCGCCGGACGATTACAAGGCAAATTTGGCGAGATTCATTCGCGACGTTCGGGCAAAAGGTGCGACGCCGGTGCTGATGACGCCAGTTTCGCGTCGTAAGTTCGAGAACGAAGTACTCGTAAAAACCCATGGCGAATACCCCGAGGCAGTAAAAGCTGTCGGCAAAGCCGAGAACGCTGCCGTGATCGACATGGAGAGCAAAAGTGCGGCGGTTATGACGCGATATGGAAAAGATGGTTCGACCAAGCTGTTTCTGCAATTAAAGCCGGGCGAACACCCTAATTACCCAAAAGGCGTCGAGGATAACACGCATTTCAGTCCGCTCGGAGCTGAGGAAATGGCGAAGCTTGCGGTCGAAGGCATACGCGAGAATAAGATCATGCTAACCAAGTATTTGAGGAAATAATGAGACTTAGACGTTTGCAGATCCTTCTTTTGCTGGCCGTTTTTGCGGCTAGTCTATCGGCGCAGACGAATGAGTTTCACGATAAACTTTTGCCTGCGCCGCTTGACGGCGGGTTTCGTATGGATGGTTATTGGGTGTGGTGCGGGTCGGTCATTAAGGGCGACGACGGAAAATACCATATGTTCGCGTCCCGCTGGCCAAAACCGCCCGGATTTGGGCCGTATTGGCTAACGAATTCTGAGATCGTACACGCTATTTCCGACAAACCCGCCGGGCCCTATAAATTCAGCGATGTCGCACTACCGCCGCGCGGCGAGGAATTCTGGGACGGCCAGATGACGCATAATCCGGCGATCAGAAAATACAAGGATACGTATTTGCTGTACTACACGGGAACAACGTATAAAGGGAAACGCCCGGGTCTGGACTTTCGCATTAACGATGATTCACCAACTAAACTCGATGCCCACCAGCACGAGCGCATCGGGCTCGCGACCTCGAAATCGCCCTACGGGCCATGGAAACGACTCGACAAACCGATCCTTGATGTAAAAACCGACTCCTGGGACAGATATCTGACAAGCAATGCGGCGCCGGTCGTGCTTAAAGATGGGCGAGTAATGCTTTATTATAAAGGGGTTACGCGGCTCACGGTTCATGCGATCGGTTTGGCGATCGCTGATCGATACGACAAGGAATATAAGCGAGTTACGGATCAGCCCTTGAACATGGGCATCGGTGCTGAAGATCCTTTCATATGGATCGAGAACGGCAAATACAAAGCCTTGATGCTCGATCATGAACGTAAATATTCGCCCGATAAAGAGATCTTTTACGCGACATCCGATGACGGAATTAAATGGACGGTTCCGCAACCAGGTATCGCGGTTTCGAGAAATATTTTGTGGGCCGACGGTACGACGACGAAGGTTGGTAAGACCGAGCGGCCGCATGTTCTGATCGAGAATGGAAAACCGACGCACGTTTTCTTTGCCGTAAGCGGTACCATTAATGGACAAGGCGCGAGCTGGAATCAATCGATCCCTCTCAAAAAATAGAATTTATGAAAAGCACGATCATTCTTGTACTTATTTTATTGCTGACAGCCGGAGCGATGGCCCAGAAGCCGGTATCTGAGCAACTCGCCGACACCGCGATGAACCGCATTTGGGTCGATGACCGAAATCAACCCGGGATCCCGGCGAAATGGACCTACGAGCAAGGTGTCGTCCACAAGGCGATCCAGGCGATGTGGTACGCGACCGGTGATGCAAAGTATTTCAATCACATCCAGAAGGGAATGGACTACTGGATCGATGAGAAAGGCAATCATAAGGACTACAAGGTTGACGAATACAACATCGACCACATAACGCCGACGACATCAATGCTGATGCTCTATCGTGCAACTGGCAACGAGAAATACCGCAAAATGGTCGAACTCGCCCGTACGCAGCTCAGGACGCATCCGCGAACGAACGAAGGCGGCTTTTGGCACAAAAAGATCTATCCGTATCAGATGTGGCTCGACGGGCTCTATATGGGCCAACCGTTCTATGCCGAATACTCAATGTTCTTTGGCGAGGACAATTGGAATGATATCGCTAACCAGTTCGTCTGGATGGAGAAGCACTCGCGTGACCCGAAAACCGGATTGCTCTATCACGGCTGGGACGAATCGAAGCAGCAAAAATGGGCGAACAAGACCACCGGCCAATCGCCGCATTTCTGGGGACGCGCGATGGGCTGGTATGCGATGGGGCTCATCGATGTGCTTGAGTATTTTCCTCAGGATCATCCGCGACGGTCCGAGCTGATCGCGATCCTCAATCGCGAAGCAGCGGCGATCGAAAAGGTTCAGGACAAGAAAAGCGGCGTTTGGTGGGACATCCTCGATCTCGGCGGAAAAGAGAAGAACTATCTCGAATCTTCGGCATCGGCGATGTTCGTTTACGCACTTGCCCGCGGCGTCCGCGAGGGCTACTTGCCCGAAAGATACATGAAGGTTGCGACGACCGGCTGGGCGGGTATCAAGAAGGAATTCATCAAAACTAATACTCAAGGTCAGACGGATTGGGAAGGGACGGTCTCGGTCTCAGGCCTTGGCGGCAATCCATATCGTGACGGCAGCTATGATTACTACATGAGCGAAAAGCTCAGAACGAATGACGCCAAGGGGCTGGGTCCCGCGATCCGTGCGGCTCTCGAGATCGAAGCTTATGAAAAAGGCTGGCCGGCAAAAGGCAAAACGGTACTGCTCGATGACTATTTCAATCACGAGATCCGACGCGGCAAGCTCGGCACGGATGAAGTCTGGCACTACAAGTACAACGAGCTGCTCGATTCGGGTTTTTCGATCTTTATGAACACTTTCCGCACGATGGGCGGCAAGGTCGGACAGCTTTCGACCGCCCCGACGGAGGCGAATCTGGCAAATGCCAGCGTTTACATCATCGTCGATCCGGACACCGAAAAAGAGACGGCGAATCCGCAATTCGTCGGCCCGAACAATGTAAAAGCGATCTCGGAATGGGTGAAGAAAGGCGGCGTACTCGCGCTCTTTGGCAACGACGGGCAGAATGCGGAACTTGATAAATTCAATACACTATCAGAAACGTTCGGGATCAAATTTAACAAGGACCGTAAGTTCGAGGTGCTGAATAACGATTACCGGATGGGACGCGTGATGATCCCGGCCGGCAACTCGATCTTCCCGAATACCAAAGAGATCTATATCAAAGAGGTTTCGACATTGTCGCTGTCCAAGGATGCGAAACCCGTACTTACCGTAAATGGCGACGTCCTTATCGCGATGGCGAAATATGGCAAGGGCTCGGTTTTTGTGATCGGCGATCCGTGGCTTTACAACGAATATACCGACGGTCGCCGTTTACCGGCCGAATACGAGAATTTCAAAGCCGCTCAGGACCTTGGCCGGTGGATGATCGCACAGTCGAAAGGAAATAAGTAAATTATGAAAAAGCAGATCATTTTTTCGCTTCTTGTAGTATTGGTTTCCGCCGGTGCGGCCGCGGCTCAGTCGCGTCAACCATCGACGGCGATCAAACCGTATGTTGTCAGATCAAAGCAGTCGGTCGCCGACCTGGAGAAAAGACTTGCCGGAGATAAGACCGATCCTGATCCGAAACTCCCGACGCTGACAAAGGTCGAGGACATCATCGGCGGGGCCGGAATGGAGACTCGCGTCGCGATACAGCACGACCATAGACGCAGCGGCGATCTGGTCGAACTGCACGACAAATCGGACGACGTTTACTACGTTCTCAAAGGCCAGGCGACGCTTGAGCTTGGCGGAACGCTCGTCGATCCTAAAGAAGCGACACCCGGCGAATGGAGAGCAAAAACCGTCACTGGAGCTCAATCGATCGTTATCAAGGAAGGCGACCTGATCATGGTCCCGAGAGGTACCCCGCATCGACGTTCGGTAACGGGTAAAGGCTTTTCGATGATCCTTATCAAGATATTTGAGGATCCGCTGCCGAAGTAAGAATTTCGACAAAATCGTTTATCTAAGCTAGAATCAGCTTGTACCTCCGCCAGTTTTTACAAAAATGCCAAAGAAAACACCGGCAGTTTTCCAAAATCTGAATTCGGAAAAGAACGGCACCACTGCCGAAGAGGTTGTCGTTCGCCTGCGTGACATGATCCACAACGGCGAACTTTCTCCGGGCGACCGCCTGCCGCCGGAACGAGATCTGGCAAAGCTGCTCGGCGTGAGCCGGCCGACGCTGCGCGCCGGCATTCGATCTCTGGCAACCGTCGGAATACTGCAGTCGCGGCAAGGTGCCGGAACATTTGTTGCCGAACGTCATGAGTCGCCGACACTGGACAGCAGCGCTTTGCGAATGTTATCGGCTCTTCACGGGTTTACGTCAGATGAAATGTTCGAGGCAAGGCTCGCTCTCGAAATGAGCATCGCCGGAATGGCGGCGGAGCGTGCGACCAGCGAGCAGATGACGCTCATGGCGGAGCAGATCACCGGTATGTATGCGTCGATCGACGATCCGGAGCAGTATCTGGTCCACGATATGAAATTTCATCAAACGATCGCCGCCGCGTCGAATAACCGTATTCTGACCTCACTCATGAACATGGTTGCGACTATCCTTTTTGACAGCCGTTCCAAAACGGTCAAGCGGGCCCGGGATCTGAAGGAATCTGCCGAACAGCACCATAACATCTATCGTGCGATGCGAGAACATGACGCAGAGGCGGCAAGCCGCGCTATGCACGACCATCTGGTCGAGACTCAAAAAGCCCAGCGTCTCGAAGAAGAAGAAGCTCGGGCACTTTCAAGCGGCCTCGAGCCCTGATCCAAAATAAGGACATTTCGGATATGCAAACTCTGTCGAGATCAGTTTTGATATCGCTCGTATTTTTGTGTGCAGTAGCAGCTAATGCCCAGGTTTCGAAGGTCTGGGTTGCGGATAACGGCGACGATACTTACAAAAATCCGATCATCAATGCCGACTATTCCGATCCCGATGCGATTCGCGTTGGCGATGACTATTACATGACGTCGTCGAGCTTTAATAGTGTTCCCGGCTTGCCGATCCTGCATTCAAAGGATCTCGTGAATTGGAGCCTCATTAACCACGTTTTTCGCGAGCAGGAGCCGAAGGATATCTTCAAAAAGCCGCAGCATGGCGGCGGGGTCTGGGCACCGGCTATCAGGTTTCACGCGGGCGAATTCTATATCTTCTTTCCCGATCCCGATTACGGCATCTACATGACCAAGGCCAAAGATCCGGCGGGCGAGTGGTCAAAACCGTTGCTGATCGCCGAGGGAAAAGGCTGGATCGATCCGTGCCCGCTGTGGGACGACGATGGCAAGGCGTATCTCGTCCACGCATTTGCGGGCAGCCGTGCCGGGATCAAGAGCCTGCTCGTCGTCAAAAAAATGAGTTCGGACGGTACAAAGCTGCTTGACGACGGAGTGATGGTTTTTGACGGCCACGACACCGATCCGACGGTCGAGGGGCCGAAGTTTATGAAGCGGGACGGTTATTATTACATCCTAGCCCCGGCTGGCGGCGTGGCGACCGGCTGGCAACTTGTTTTGCGGTCGACGAATGTTTACGGGCCATATGAGCGAAAGGTCGTGCTTGCTCAAGGCAGATCGACCGTGAACGGCCCGCATCAGGGAGCTCTCGTCGATACGCCGTCAGGAGAGTGGTGGTTTCTGCATTTTCAGGACAAAGGGCCGTACGGCCGCGTCGTTCACTTGCAGCCGGCGGTTTGGAAAAATGGATTTCCGGTGATCGGGTCAGACCCGGATGGCGACGGAACGGGCGAGCCGGTGCTGCAGTACAGAAAACCAAATGTCGGCAGTAGCTTTCCGATCCAAACACCGCCGGATACAGACGAATTTAATGGGCCGACCATAGGTCGGCAATGGCAATGGCACGCAAATCCTGAAGCCCGCTGGGCATTTCCCTATCCTGAGAAAGGGGTCTTGCGAATGTACTCCGTTCAGCAGCCTGACGGTTACAAAAACCTCTGGGATCTGCCAAATCTCCTGCTGCAGAAAACTCCGGCGGACGAATTCACCGCAACGGCAAAGGTTTCACTAACGCCGCGTTTCGAGGGTGAACGGTTTGGGCTTGTGGTAATGGGGCTCGATTATTCACTGATTGGCATAACAAATCGCGGCGGCAAGACATACATCTCGCAATCAACCTCAAAGTATGCTGATAAAGGAACGCTCGAGACCGAAAGTTTACCTCAGCCGCTGTTGTCGAAGGATGTTTATATCCGCGTGGATGTAAAAGCGGGTGCGGTCTGTGTCTTTAGCTACAGCATCGACGGAAAGGCGTTTGCGAATGTCGGCGAAACTTTCAAGGCACGTGAAGGGAGATGGATAGGGGCAAAGGTAGGATTTTTCTTCAATCGGCCCGGGAAATTTAACGACGCCGGTTCGGCGGATATTGATTGGATCCGGTTTGAAAGATAGATATCGCAGCACAATAAACAAATGGCCCGAACTCAGACCTTGCTCAGTTCGGGCCATAATTTACTGGGAACGTTTTTTGTTAGTCGTACTTGATATTCGCCGGTTCTAGCCTTGGCGCCAGAAGATGGATTATCAATAACGCTACCAAATATGCAGACGCTGCGATGATGAAGAGCGGTAGATAGCTGCCCGTCCGGTCCAGAATATATCCAACTAGCGGCGAGATTATCATGCCGCCGATGGCTCCGAACATACCGCCGATACCGACAACCGAACCAACGGCCTGCTTCGGGAACATATCCGAGGAAAGCGTGAAGATATTAGCCGACCAGCCCTGATGAGCTGCTGCTGCAATACCGATCAAAATAACCGCAAGCCACAAGCTCGAGGTCGTCGAGGCGATCACGATCGGCACGACGGCGAGTGCACAGATAAGCATCGCAGTTTTTCTTGAACGGTTGATACTCCAGCCCATTTTGATCATCTTTGATGAAAGATAACCGCCGCCGATACTGCCGACGTCAGCGATGATGTAGATCACCGCGATCGGAAGACCAAAGGTCTTGAGGTCGAGGCCGTGCTGCTTTTGGAGAAAATCGGGCAGCCAAAAGAGATAGACCCACCAGATCGGATCCGTAAGGAATTTGCCGATCGCGAATGCCCACGTCTGACGATGCGGGAAAAGGCGTTTCCATGGAATGGTTACATTAGGCTCGATCGGATCACTCTGAATATATGCAAGTTCTGCCTTCGAGAGCCTTGGATGCTCCTCGGGCCGGCGATATATCATCAGCCAAAAGCCGAGCCACAAAAACCCTATCAAGCCAGTAATAATGAACGCTTCCCACCAGCCCCAATAAAGAACTATCAGTGGAACGAGAAGCGGTGTTGCTAAGGCTCCGACGTTTGTCCCTGAATTAAAAATGCCTGTTGCAAGAGCTCGCTCTTTCTTAGGAAACCACTCGGCAACCGTTTTGATCGATGCCGGGAAATTACCGGCTTCGCCAAGGCCGAGGATGAAACGCACGACCATGAAGCCGACCACAGAAGCGAATGCCGTGGTTGTCGACACGATGCCGACGAAATTAAGCAAAGCCGCTGTCGCAACACCGATCGGAACTGCCCAGGCGTGCAGGAGTGCGGCAACGCTCCAGACCGTTATGGATACCGCAAAACCTTTTTTCGTCCCGAAGCGATCCATTAGGCGGCCCACAAACAGCAGGCCGATCGCATAAGCGGTCTGAAACGCGAAAACGATCCAGCCATAATCGATCTCAGTCCAGCCAAATTCCTTAGCTAGGGTAGGTTTCAGAATGCCGAGAACCTGGCGGTCAACATAATTGACTGTTGCCGCGAAGAACAGCAGCGTACAGATCATCCAGCGATAATGGCCGATCCGTACGGTTGGTTCGCCGCCATCGTCCTGCCGTTTTTGACTCTCTATGATCTCGGATTGATCGTTCATTCGAAATACCTCTCGCTAAATTGATAAAATTCCTGGGGAAAAGAACGGCTGTCCGTTCAGATTCGTTTCGATCTGCGGAAAATCAGGGGACGTGGTGATCACCTCAATCCCACGTTCCGTTGTCAGTATTGTTTCTTCAACTTTTGTTCCAGTGATCGACGGATTCCAGGCAAATGCCTGGTTAAGGTGCACGATCTCTGAACTTTGCGGATGTGCGACCCATTCACGGGTCTTGTATCCAGCCGCACCGCCCTGATGATGTTTGTCGATCTCGCCGTCAAATCCGGCGGCAGCATACGCGGTAGCCGCTGTTGTGTACATTTCAGCTCCTGTCACACCGGAACGAGTCGCGGCGGATAGCGCGGCATTGACTGAAGCATTTGCTTCCGTTTTTCGCTGCAGATCATCCGGAATTGAGCCAATGCAGACGATCCGGCTAAGACTCACGATCAGGCCAAAACGTTTGGCACACGTTACCATCAAAAGTGTCTTTTTCCAACTATTTTCGGTCGGCACTGGGTGGCGAAAACGAGCGATCCGCTCATCCGCTGCCACGAGTGTTACAACCGAAGAGACGTTATGCCGAGCAGAAGCACTTCTGATCTTCGCGGCGATCGAAATTTCGGTGTCACCCGGAGCGATCTCCTCGATGACCTTTCGCATTATCGCTCCGGCATCGCGTCCGAGTTCACGATAGCGGATCAACTCGTTGCGGGTCAGTTTGTACCGGCATTTGGCGATCTTGCCTTCGATCGCCGCCGCACCGGCAAATAGCGAAATGTCGGTAGTGATCTCCCCATCGGCCAATGCCTTCGCCTTTCTTAGCGCGGTGTCGCCAACCGCTTTCTCTTCCTGCCAACTAAAATCTACCGGCTCAAAATCGTCTGCCGAAACTTCCTCTGCCAGCATGCGCGGCAACTCTATGTTGTTTGCGAGCAAATAACGTTTACCTGATCGCGTCACCAGGAGCGAAGCGGCACCATTTTCACGGCTCAGGTCGATGCCGTTCGTCGATCCGCCGGTCAGCCATGCAAAATTGTGCTGGGCATTGAGCAAAACCGCACCGAGGTTCTCACGATCGAGCAGTTCAGTGATGCGCTCAGTTTTTTCTTCGAGCTCGGTTAAAGCCATTTATAACTACTGATTAACGCCACTCGCCAAAAACCCGCCGTCAACGACAAGTACTTCGCCGGTCACAAAACTTGCAGCATCGGACGCAAGGAAAACCGCAGCGCCGGCAAGTTCTTCGACATTTCCGAAGCGTCCCATGGGTGTTCGGGTTAGAAACTCACGGCCACGATCGCTCTCGTCGAGCAGCTTTTGGTTCAATGCGGTGCGGAAAACTCCGGGTGCGATCGCATTTACGTTCACCCCTTTCTTTGCCCATTCGATCGCAAGCGATTTTGTGAGCGACGCAACTGCGGCTTTGCTCGCCGAATAAGCAGCGACCTCAAAGAGTGACACAAATGTCGAAAGCGATGCGATGTTGATTATTCGTCCGTAACCTTTCTCGATCATGTGACGGCCGAAGACCTGGCACGAGCGGAGTGTTCCGGTAAGGTTGGTTTCGAGAATTTCGTTCCATGTTTCTTCGTCCAGGTCGAGCGTCGGTTCGCGCTTGGTGCGGCCGGCCGAGTTGACGAGGATGTCGACCTTGCCGAATGCTGAGACGCACGCGCCAAGAAGGGCTTCCAACGAGTCTTTGTCAGAAACGTCAGAAGTTGCACGAAGCGTCCTGCGTCCCTTTGCCTCGATCTCAGCGGCGGCTATATCGACCTGATCCTGCCTACGCGACGTGCAGACAACATCCGCTCCGGCCTCGGCCAATCCGTGTGCGATCGCCCGGCCGATGCCTGAGGTTCCTCCGATAACGACGGCTACCCGGCCGTCCAGATCTAATTTGCTGTAGCTCATAAATGCGAGAAAATATAAAATTGGGCAATTACTTAAGTTGCAAAGGTATTACCACTTGGATTTTCTAACGGCCCGGTTCGGGTGTCTGCCTTGTTTTGGTAAACTGCGTAAAACACTCGCTATTACCTAATCTTATAGAAAGATAATCTGGTAATTTGTTAGGCTTCTTTACAATTTGTCCGATAATACTTGATTTTAATTGGTTTAACCAATTACAATATAATATTATAAAAATCCAAGTGCAAACATCCACCAAAAAAATAGTAGAACGCCGCGTCGCCGGAAACAACATTTGGCTAAGTTTTCCTGACTCGGGGCAGAATGTAAAGGCTCCAACATCACCATTTGTTTACTATGTCCTCGACAGCGAGGACGCGGTCGGCCAAGCGATGTTCGACGAGCTTGTCGCTTACGCTGATCGTAAGGACGGGGACATCACGATCGTCCTGCTCGGCGGCCGCGGTGCCCAGGCAATGTACCGTATCATCAACCGTTTGGCTGAGACCGAGGAGATCGACGAATTGCTCGGGCGCCTGCATGTTTTTACGCAGGACGCACTCGCTCCGATGCGGATGAATAATGGCTTGAGCTTTGTTCGCGATTTCGAGAGGTTGCTCGGCCCGAAGTTTTTCGCGAAGATCAAGAGCTTCACGGCAATGCTGACAGAGACAGACGATCTTGAATCCGCGCTTTCCGGTTATCTCGAAAAACTTGAATCGCTCGGCGGAATAGACATTTTCTTCATGGGGTTTGGGCCCGAAGCTGAGGCGGCTTCGCATCTTTGCTACATCAAGCCTGGATGCGGGGCTCAGTTCAGTGATTTTGTCGGCATCATACCGATCTCACCAACCATCCTGGAGCACCATATTTCTAAGTTCAAGGTCGGCGGCAGTGTCATCTCGGAAGCAGATGAGACCGAGTGCAGAAATGCCTCGTACATACTTACGCTCGGCCCGGCAGCGATCCTCGAGGCGAGGTTAATAGTGCAGTCGATCGTCGATGCCTCAACGGCACCGGGTAAGAAGCCAAGCTTTAAGAGGATGATAGAAACAGAATTGTCGGCTGATGGCGACGAACTCCAAAGACAGTGCGATGAGAACCCGGGGCTATTGATCCGTCTGCATCCGAACGTCAGATCGTACGTTTTGCCCGACCTGTTTGCTTGATACTTTATGTTGGATACCTACGCAGAAAAAGCGACCGCTATCAGCGAGTATGCGATCATCGTCAACCCGGACGATAACGTCGCGGTGGTAAAAAATGAGACCCGCGACGGGTTGATGCTAATGCTCCCGAGCGGAGAGGTTGTTACTGTCTTAAAGGCGGTGCCCCCGGGTCATAGATTTGCCACAAGCGAAATCCCCGCCGGTGAATTTGTTCGTCAATACGGCCAACCGATCGGAACCTCGCTTGGCATTGAAAAAGGTGAGTGGGTAACTCACGAAAATATGTCGGATGACGTTCCTGTCGTTCGAAATCTGCCTGACGATCTACATACGCCCGCCCCAGACTATTTTGCGCCCGAAGAGGTCGGAACTTTTATGGGATTCCGCCGTGCTGACGGACGCGTTGGAACGCGAAATTTCCTCCTGATCGTCCCGACGTCGATGTGTGCCAGCCATGAGGCGACGCAGATCTCGATGATGGCGGAGTTCATTCATTACAGCCGCGAAAAGTATCCGAACGTAGATGGCGTGGTTGCGATCCCGCACAACAAAGGCTGCGGCTGTCAGGATGGGTCGAACCTGGATCTGATGATGCGTACGCTCTCAAACTACGCCGATCATCCGAACGTTGGCGGAGTGATCCTCATAGATCTCGGCTGCGAGAAGACCAACCTGACGTATGTTGAAAAATATCTGACCAACCGTGAGAAGCCGATCCAGAAACCGGTTTTTAAAATAGGTATTCAGGATGTCGGCGGGACGCAGTCAGCTATTGAGCTTGGCCTAAAGACGGTCGCGGAAATGCTTCCGGAGGTCAATCGATCCACCCGCGAGGAGTTTCCGCTGAGCGAATTGGTTCTCGGCGTGAAATGCGGCAGCTCAGATGGATTTTCCGGGATCTCGGCAAATCCGGCGCTTGGTTACGCTTCAGATCTGCTTGTTCGCAGCGGTGGAACGGTTCTGCTCACCGAGGTGCCTGAGTTTTGCGGGGCGGAACACATTCTCGCAAATCGTGCGAAGGATTCTGAGACCGGACGCCGGATCTACGAGTTGGTTGACTGGTATAAGGAATACGCTTCAAAATTTGGAGGTGTCCTCGGTCAGAATCCGAGCACAGGGAACAAGGCTGGCGGCCTTCTTAACATAACGATAAAATCGCTGGGAGCAATAGTTAAAGCGGGCACGACCCGCATTGAAGATTGCCTGGATTATGCCGAAACGCCGCGCGTCCGCGGGCTAAATTTGATGCAGGGACCGGGCTACGATCAGGAATCAACCCCCGGATTGGTCGCCTCCGGAGCAACCGTGGTCGTTTTCACTACCGGCAATGGAACGACTATCGGCAACGCAATAACACCCGTTCTTAAACTCGCCTCCAATAACCGTGTTTTTGAAAAAATGTCGCAAGACCTCGATATTTCAGCCGGAAACATCATTCTTGGTACTGAAAGCATTCCAGAGGTGGGCACTCGGCTTTTTGAATATATCCGTAAAACGGCAAGCGGCGAGATACAGGCAAAGGCAGAGATCCTAAAACATCGCGAGTTTCAGTTCTGGGCAGAACAGACCGTTTCGTTATAGTATATTATGATAACGTAAAATGAATAACGGTCAGTTATATCAATCGGAACTGCTTGGTGCATCCAGATCACCATCCGGTACTTCGCGAAAAGGCAATCAGCTGCTGCGCTTGATTCGTGCCGCACAGCCGATAACGCGAACCGATATCGCGGAACGGCTCTCAATAGATAAAAGCACCGTTACCGAGAATGTTAAGCCGCTGATCGCCCAGGGCATCATTCGCGAGGAATCGCTCGCTGCCGAAGGCCTGAAAAGACGTTCGCGAATACTGTCGTTTGCGGATGATGATGTCTACTTCATCGGTGTTAATCTCGGCGTTCGCCGCTCACAAGTGGGCCTTACAACCCTCAGAGGAGAGATCACTGACGAGACGGATTTTGAAACGCCGAAAACGGCAAGCTACGCACTTCGGCTCGCTCGCGAGCAGGTAGATAATCTCGTCCGAAAATACCCGGAAAAGCGCCTGGCTGTTATTGGCGTGAGCGTGCCCGGAATGGTCGATCCGAGAAGGGAAAAGCTGATATTTGGACCGAATCTTGATTGGAAAGATATCGACGTCGCTGGTGCTCTTCGGGTCCACGAGAATACCACCGTTGTAGTAGAAAATGATTCGACGGCCGCCGCTATGTATGAGGCACGGCTCAAGATCCGAAACTCTGATGACGGCCTGATGACCAACTTCATACTTGTTCGATCAGGAACGGGAATCGGCGTAGGTTTGGTGATAGGCAGCGAGGTTTATCGCGGTACGGGAGCGGGCCGCGGTATCGCAGGTGAATTTGGCCATATGACGATCGTCGCAAACGGCAAGCCCTGCGTATGCGGTAATCGAGGATGTTGGGAAAAATACGCATCAGCCGCCGCAGCTGCTTCGCTCTACCTCGGAGATCGCCCGCCGTCTGCCGGTGAGACAGTTCCAAGATTTGTCGAGATCGTCAGCAAGGCCGAGGTCGGTGACATTCGTTCGAAAAAGACGCTCGAAAAGATCGGCGATTATCTTGGTATCGGGATCGCAAATGTGATCATGGGCATCGGAATTCCGCGCGTCATCATCAGCGGCCGCCTTGTCTACGGTTGGAAATTTATCGAGGAGCCATTGAATGCGGCTATTCGCCGCAGCATCGTCGGCAGGATCGACGGTTGGTCGGTCGAGGCCGGCGAACCGGTTGGCTCTGCAATTGGCGGAGCGCTTGAAGTCGCGGTGGAGGAGTATTTAAGCACTCTCTAGGTCGTGACAAGTGGGTTTTTGGAGGTAGTTTTATGCACGCACAAATACAGCTCGAAAATATTGATCCGGCGACCTGCGTCGTCAAAGGGACGCACAAAGTAAAGGGACGCACCAATTCGGTAGCTCCCGGGGCAACTGCGTCGCGAAATCTGTTTTACGGCCGTATAATTCTCGAGGCGGGCGACGCTGCGATCGAGTTTGAGAACGGAACGCACGAGACAGGTCTTGTTTGTCTGAATGGCACAGGAAGCGTTACCGCCGGCGGGCAGACGTTTGCGATGAATCGTTACGACGCATTGTATGTACCCCGCGATTCGCAGATCACCGTCGCGAGCGACGGGGCATTTGATATGGCAGAAATATCTTCGCCGGTTGAGAAGCAGTATCCGCTGCAATTTGTAGTGTTTCAGGAGATCCGCAAGGACCCGGCGTTGCATTTTACCGCTGGAAAGCCGCCGTCGGAGCGCGACTTGAACATTCTGTTCGGAAAGAACGTCGAAGCCGGACGAATTATGGCCGGAGTGACATTTTCGTCCGACGGGAACTGGACTTCGTGGCCGCCGCATGAACACGCAAATCTTTTAGAAGAGGCGTACCTGTACATTGACATGCCGGCACCGCAATTTGGGATCCAGATGGTTTATACCGATGGTGAAACGCCCGAGCTTGTGCAAGTCGTCCACGAAGGCGACGTTGTCCTGATGCCCAGAGGCTTTCACCCAAATGTCGCGGCCCCGGGCGGCCAGATCAATTTTCTCTGGATGATGGCCGCCAACCGCGAGGGCGAAGACCGGCAATTTGGTGTTGTAAACGTCCAGCCGGAATACGCAGCCGGGCCTACCGGGCTTGAGTCTTCGCAGAAATAACGGACAGGGATGAAGGAGATGAAATGGATGAGAATAGGATTTTTCTCATCGCATCGCCTTTATCCCGTTCATCTCTGTAAATTTTATGATTTTAGATAAATTCAAACTTGACGGCAAGATAGCGCTCGTAACCGGAGCCTCGGTCGGCCTCGGGCAAGGAATGGCTTTGGCGCTTGCTGAGGCTGGAGCCAATGTTGCTTGTCACTGTCTAGCTGACGGTCAAGCTGATGAAACTGTTGCCGCGATCGAAAAAATGGGACGGCGAGCGGTTTTGATAGCCGGCGATATGTCTGATAAAGAGACGCCGAAACGCGTCGTTGCAGATGTTATCGCCGCTTTTGGCCGGATCGATATTCTGATAAATAACGCTGGTATGATCCGCCGCACGCCGGCGGTCGATTTTAGTGAGGAAGATTGGTCGACGGTGATCGAAGTTAATCTATCAAGCGTTTTTCGAACCTCGCAGGCCGCGGGACGGCACATGATCGAGCAGGGTGGTGGAAAGATAGTTAATATTGCGTCGCTGCTTTCATTTCAGGGCGGTATCACGGTTCCGGCTTATACCGCTTCGAAATCGGGTGTCGCCGGTGTGACAAAAGCACTAGCAAACGAATGGGCCAAGCATAATGTGAATGTTAACGCGATCGCTCCGGGCTACATGGCGACGGACAATACGACTGCTTTGAGGGCCGACGAAACCCGTAATCGGCAGATACTCGAACGCATCCCGGCCGGCCGTTGGGGTTCGCCTGACGATCTTGCAGGAACAGCAGTTTTCCTTTCTTCGGCCGCCAGTGATTATTTACAGGGCCACATTGTAGTTGTTGATGGCGGATGGATGGCAAGGTGAGAATTAAGAGGCCAGAATTCAGAATCCGGAAGCTGGCGATCACTCTAGCCTTCTGACTTCTTAGTTCTGGATTCTAAAACTTATGTTAAAGATCAAATTAAAAGATGAATGTAAATGGGACATCGTTTCCCTTGGCGAGGTAATGCTGCGGCTCGATCCCGGCGATAAGCGTATTCATACGACGCGGTCGTTCGAGGTGTGGGAAGGCGGGGGTGAATACAACGTGGCTCGCGGATTAAAGCGATGTTTCGGGCTTGATGCGGCGATCGTAACGGCGCTCGCCGACAATCCGATCGGTCGATTAGTCCAGGACCTTATGTATCAGGGAGGCGTCGATCAATCGCACGTCAAATGGGTCAAATATGACGGCGTCGGGCGCACCGTGCGAAACGGCATGAATTTCACCGAACGCGGGTTCGGCGTTCGTGCCGCTCTCGGCTGTTCAGATCGAGGAAATACGGCAGTTTCGCAGCTCAAGAAGGGCGATATCGACTGGGAAAAGATATTTGGTGAGGAAGGTGCCCGTTGGCTGCACACCGGCGGTATTTTCTGTGCATTGTCAGAATCCACACCCGAAGTTGCCAAGGAAGCGATGCAGGTCGCGAAGAAATACGGCACGATCATTTCTTACGACCTCAACTATCGCGACTCGCTCTGGAAAGCCATCGGCGGCCAGGCAAAAGCGCAGGAAGTAAATCGTGATCTCGCTCAGTACGTTGATGTGATGATCGGCAACGAGGAAGATTTCACCGCGTGCCTCGGCTACGAGGTCGAGGGGCAGGACGAGCATCATTCGAAGCTCGACATCGTTAATTTCGAGAAAATGATCCGCCGTGCAGTTGCAGATTTTCCGAATTTTGCGGTTGCGGCGACTACGCTACGTAACGCTAAAACAGCATCGGTAAATGATTGGGGAGCCGTCTGTTTCACTGAAGGCCAGCTTTTCCAAGCGATAATGCGGCCTGATCTCGACATCTTCGACCGCGTCGGCGGCGGTGATTCGTTTGCCTCGGGGCTGATCTACGGTTTCCTCACCGGTGAATCACCGGAATGGGCAGTCAATTGCGGTGCGGCACACGGAGCTCTGGCGATGACAACGCCAGGCGATACCACGACAGTCGGACTGTCTGACGTTCTTAGAGTAATGAAAGGCGGCGGAGCGAGAGTCGCAAGATAATAAAGGTGCGAAAGCGCGCGTGAGCAAGGGCGAACTGCGGACGTCGAATGATTCGCCCTTGATTACGCGTGGGCTTTTGCATTCGGGCAATAATAACACTATGACTAAAGCAGAAATTGTAAAGCAGATCGAAGATGTCGGCCTCGTGCCGGTCGTGCGGGCTTCGTCGGCCGATGAGGCGATGCAGGTGATCGAGGCGATCAAGGCTGGTGGCGTTAACGTGCTTGAGATCACGATGACCGTGCCCGGTGCCGTGCGAGTGATCGAGAAGGTCGCGGATAAATACGGCAGTGAAGTACTTGTCGGTGCGGGAACAGTGCTCGACCCTGAAACGGCACGAGCCTGTTTGTTGGCTGGAGCTCAGTTCATTGTCAGCCCGGCTCTGAACCTCGACACGATCGCCTTGTGCCATCGATACAGTGCTCCGATCTGTCCGGGTGTTCTGACACCGACAGAGGTCATCACGGCGTGGAGTGCGGGTGTGGATTTTGTAAAGGTTTTCCCTTGCGGTTCGGTCGGCGGTGCGAGCTACGTCAAGAATCTAAAAGGCCCTTTCCCGCAGGTCAAGATCATTCCGACCGGCGGCGTTTCGCTCAAGACTGCGGCGGATTTTATCAAGGCCGGAGCCTCGGCACTCGGTGTTGGCACTGATCTCGTGGATGTCAAAGCTATTCGCGAAGGAAACGCCCACATTGTCACCGAACGCGCAGCAATTCATTGAGATCGTCCGCGAAGCCCGAGCCTCATAGTTCGCGTAGACTTAACATTCGCTCAACATATTTTGCGATGACGTCAGCCTCGAGGTTGACGTCATCGTTTGGTTTTAGAGTCGAGAGATTGGTCATCTCCCATGTTTTTGGGATGATCGCGATGTCGAAATGACTTTCTTCGAGGGCTGCGATCGTTAGCGAGATCCCTTCTACGGTGACGGAGCCTTTGTGGACGAAATAGCGGGCGAGGTTCGGCGCAAAACCGATCCTCACCGTCCAGAAATCACCTTCCGATTCAGCCGAAATGAACTTTCCTCTTCCATCGACGTGGCCCTGAACTATATGGCCTCCTAGACGGGTCGCAGGCGTGACGGCGCGTTCGAGATTTACCCTGGAACCGGCCGCAAGGCGTCCAAGGGTCGTGCGTTCGAGAGTTTCCGGTGACATATCCGCGGCAAACGATCTCGGCGACGGTTCCAATGCCGTTAAACAGACGCCGTTGACCGAGACCGAATCGCCGTTGACAAGGTCAGAGGTGACCAAATTGGCGGAGACTACGATCCGCACGCCTCCGGCGTGCGGCGACAGGTTCTCGATGGTTCCAAGTTCTTCTATCAGTCCGGTAAACATCGGTTAATTTTCCTCTCTGAGTTCTAAGGCCGGAAGCTCTGCCGGTATGGTCAACGATAGCTTTCTCACATCTATGGAAATGGGTTCGCCGTCTATGACCTCGTTGTAAAGGTTTACAAATTTATAGCCGACTCGGATCTCATTCGGTTTATATGAAGACCGAGAATGAACGATCGCTGCGAAGGTTTCGTCGGTTGCATTGAGCAGGACAAGCAGCTCGGCGTCAGTTCTTTGCACATCTTCAATGGTGATGCCGTAAAGCGGGGAATCAGGCGTTATCGGATGAACGATCGTCCACGCTAGCGGGAGAAAAGCAACGTTGTCCCGCTCGAGTTCCAGGACGTCAAATTTTCTGACCAAGCGGCCATTCTCTTCGACGAAACGTGCATAGAGCAGGGTCGCTTTTACGTCGATGAGGTGATTATTTCGTCCATTAACAAGCCGGACCATAAGGCCCGTAATGCCGCGATACGGAGCGATGATCGCTATTTCACTAAATCGTATCTTTGCAGTTGGCCGGGCAAATCTCGCGAAGACGAGGCCGGTTATCAGGGCATTTGCGAGCAGACTGTAATACGATTCGATGGTGACGAGCAGATTTGGAATGATGCCTGACGGATGTATCGTTCCGTATCCGATCGTGGCAAACGTCTGCACGCTAAAGAAAAATCCTCGAATAAAAAGATTTTCCGTCGGCGTGGATGAAACATCCACGAGGCTTTCGGGGCCGAGCATTGAATAAAACGCTCCGAAAATGATGTTGCTTACGAAATAAAGCAGAAGAACGATAAGGAGAAACGTGCTCCATTTCATAGCGAGCAGGGTGTGGTAGAGATTTAGTGATGAGATAGCCGAAAGCCCGGTTCGCCTGACGTTGAAAGTGCCGTCATGATTTAATAGCCGTTGGCTACTGCCGGTTACGACCGAACCAAATCCCAGATCGCGCTTTTCCGCGTCGGAGAGTTCAGTAAGAGGCGGATTGTCCAGAATATTTTCTGCCACGGTGTGATTCGATTATAGCGGTCGCGGTTTGGAAATGTAAAAACTGACTGGTTTTAGGTACGATTTGGTGATGAAATAGAATCTATGGCAAACACTAAAGAGGCTGCAAATCAGCCGCCAAAACTTCGCCTCGATCCGCAGGGGAAGCCGGATGTAGGTTCGCTCGCGGATATTCTCGAGTGGTTTCTGAATTTTGACGAGCGTACTGCGAGGGTTCGCCATCCGAATTCGGACGAGCTTTTTCAATGGAAGCAGCAGGAGGATAAGGTTAACGGCATTTCGACCTATCCGTTTGAAAATGCCGAGGCGAGATTCGCGGTCGGAGCTATCCAGGCTCTTGCGGAAAATGATACCGAGGAGAAATTGCAGATATGGCTTTCGAGTTTGCTTGAAGCAATTCAGGAATCGCACAAGACCAAGACCGAGATCGCTGAATCTTACAGGTTGGATGCCGATCTCGATGCGTCTGCGCTTCTGAAATCGCAGAAGCTGACGACGAACGCGGAAAAACGTATTTACCTAACTAGCTGCTGGCTCGAAACTCTTTGTACGGCCGAAGTGAGATTTCTGGGCTGGGTCTATCAGGAATTGTACGGTCGGCCGTTTGCCGCTTGATCCGGTGCTATTTGAACGTCTGACACTGTTTCATATCACCGGACTGCATACCTTTTGCAAACCACTGCATTCGCTGCTGGGCTGATCCGTGGGTGAATGAATCAGGCACGACATATCCCTGTGTGCGCTTCTGTATCATATCGTCACCAACGGCAGCTGCTGCCCTTACCGCCTCCTCGGCATCGCCCGCTTCGACCCGGCCCTGCTTAGCGGCGAAGTTCGCCCAAATACCGGCGTAACAGTCGGCCTGCAGTTCGAGTGCAACAGAGAGACGATTATTCTCGCCCGCGCGTTGGACCTTGTCCATAACCCCAGTCAGATTTTGGATGTGGTGACCGAATTCATGTGCAATAACGTAAGCCTGTGCGAAATCGCCCGGTGCCTTGAACTCACGCCTAAGCTCGTCGAAGAAAGCGAAATCCAGATACAGTTTTTGATCACCCGGGCAATAGAATGGCCCGGTTGCCGCGCTCGCGTACCCGCACGCGGATGAGATCTGTCCGCTGAACAGTACTAGTTAGCCACCGATAGCAACCCCGCGACCGCCCATTCCTCTGCGATCTTCCACGTTATCGCTCTGCCTCTGGTCTCTCCAACGCATAATTTATGACCTCTTACGAAATAAAACGTGACCCGATTCTAGCATTTTTGAGGTAGGCTACGAAGTAAAAAAAACCGCGTTTAAGAGCGCCTTTGATGTCAGTTATTGGGTATCGAATAGCTTTGAAAAAATAACCATGTAAATTTAACGCAAAATCTTGACAGCGGGAGACTTACAGGACTATGATTCCTACACGTTTTAAGTTTTAGTCTCTCTCTCGCGTGTTTCCGTTTTCAAAAAGGAGGAAATAATGATCAAGCTTGACATTGTTAATCTCGTCGCAGACCGAACGGGCGTCCCAAAGCAGAAAGCAGAACAGGTGGTTGATTCGCTATTTGATGCGATGAAGGATGCATTGGCCAATGGCAAGCGCATCGAATTGCGTGGGTTCGGCGTCTTCGTCGTGAAAGCTCGAAAGCGCGGTGTCGGCCGAAACCCAAGAACCGGAAAAGAAGTCCCGATTCCGGCAGGCAAGACCATCAGATTTAAGCCAGGAAAGGAGCTTTCAGCCAAGGCGGTCGATTAGTCAGCCCAAGTTTAGTATTATCTGGTAAGGTTTCCGATCGTAGGTACGTGAAGCCGCGCGAACAAGCGCTGGCTATCGCATCTGCGATCTTTTTATTAATTGCATGACCGAACCAGACAAGATCGAGCAGCAGTATTACTACGAACGGCCATCAATGAGGCCGACAACTCGTACCTGGATCAAGCATATTCTGCTTCTCGGTGTTACGTTTTGCACGGTAACGATCTCTGGTTCGCTCTTTCCGTTTGGCCCGTATCAGACACTGCCGGAAGCCGATCCACAAAACCTCCAGGAGTTTTTACAGCTGCTTCTGGCACTTCCGGCGAAGTATGCATTTCTGATCAGCGATGCAGTTAATGCCCTGTTCACCGTTCCTGGCCATCTTCAATATGGACTCAGCTTCTCGCTGTCTCTTCTCTTTATTCTGATCAGCCACGAAATGGGCCACTATGTAGCATGCAGGCTATATCGAGTGGACGCGACGCTCCCATTCTTTATTCCAACACCGCCGATGATCGGGCCGGCTGGAACTTTTGGGGCGTTCATCAAGATCCTGTCTCCGATGCCCTCGAGGCGGGCCGTTTTTGATATAGGTGTCGCAGGGCCGATCGCGGGATTCATAGCTCTACTGCCCATTGCGGTACTTGGCATCGCGACAATGGAGCCGGCGCTGCCGGAACAGCTTGCGAATCCAAGCGGACTGGCGTTTTCAGATCCGCTGCTGATGAGGTTATTAGGAGCGGCGTTTGGACAGGATCCGGCATTTGGCGTTGGAAATGCCTTCTATTTCGCCGCGTGGGTGGGCCTGCTTGTCACCGCCCTGAATCTTATTCCGTCCGGGCAACTCGACGGTGGCCACGCGATATATGCGGTCTTCGGGGAAAAGGTACATTACTGGACCGGCCGCATTGCGTTTCCGGTCATGGCAACTTTGTCAGTTTTTGGGCTTTATTTGTATGGCAGTCCGAGCGGTTTTCTTATTGCGATCATTCTCGGGATAATGATGCGTATAAAGCACCCGCGGCCAATTGACGAGACCCCGCTTGACCTAAAACGGAAGCTGGTCGCGTTTCTGACGCTGGTAATCTTTTTTCTTTGCTTCGTCCCGTTCCCGATCCAGATCAATTAGGCTGAAACAGCCTGGGGCAGTAACCCTTTGATCTCCCGCACCATATTTTCTACGTCTTCCTGCCCATCGAGGGCGATCATAAAGAAATCATAGCTTGTCTTAAAGCAGACCATTCCGTTGCCGAAGAACCAGACTCCTTCGAGCAGAGGATTGCCGCCAATGATGTTGCCGAGCGGGAAGCCAGTGACGGCGGCGGGATTAAGGACGTTGCTCATCATGACCGCGCCCGAGGCAAAGGAAAAAGCCCCAAGAAGTGGTGCCCCGACTCGTTTAGCTATGTCTCGCTCAAACTTCACCCGCTCTGTATCTGCATCTGAAAGCTGGCCTTTGGCGATCATATCTTCGCGGCGCTTTAGATATGCGTCGAATTCCTGCGCGACCTTTTTGACCGAGTAGGTAGGAAGAGCAGAGTTCAAAAGCCAATGTGAGCTGATTCCCGTGAACACGACTCCCAGCCCCGCACCGATAGCCATCGAAACGCCCGTGGTGGCCGCACGTAAAGGATCATCCTGAACCCATTCTGTCGCTTTTTTGGCAGATCGCAGAGCCGAATCGAGCGTTGAAGACAAACCCGCCCCAAATCCAACAACCTTAGAGACGCGCTTCGCGTTCGATCCGACCGAGTCGACCGCATCGTCAAAAAGATCACCCGCTCTGCCTGCTGCATCAGCAACGGCTCCGCCGGCCTTGGTTCCCGCATCAGCCGCAACATCACGAAGTGGTTCACTTACATTCCAAGCGGTTTTGGCGGTGTCGGTCGCGGTTCCGACCACATCCTCAGCAACCTTCACAGCCCGTCTTCCGACGTCTGTTTTTTCGGCTTCGGTCTTGATTCGGTCAGCTCCGGTTCGGGCGGTCTCGACGACAACGCGGGCGCCGCCTTCGATCTTATCCTTCAGGCCGAGCTGGGCGTCGATCTCCTCAAATTTCTCGGTCGCTTTTTTCTGCCAGCGTTCAAATCTTTCTTTATAGTCGCTCATAACTTTGTTCCTTTAGATGCAAGATTCCTGCATCAAATACGTTTATGAAAACGTATTTGTTCGTTGAAATAAAGTGCAGGTTCGATGTTCGAGGTCTGCTTTTGGTATCCTAAACCTTCTTATGCCAATCGTGAAGTGCCCGCATTGCGGGCGGGAAACAGAATTTACCGGTAACGAGTTCCGCCCGTTTTGTTCGGAGCGGTGCAAACTGCTTGATTTTGGTGCCTGGGCCGATGAGGAGTTTGCTATACCAAGCGAAACCGAGACCTTATCGGACGAAGATATAGACGCCATTGAAAAAGCGTCCGAAGATCGAAGTATATGAGTATTTTTCTCGACGTCGCACCGATCGCAGGCGGAGTTGGCGTGGTTGCCGCCGTGGTATTTTTCCTGGTACTCCTGGCGGCCGCCTTTATTGCGTTCAAAATGCTGAAAAAGACAGTGAAGATGGCGTTTCGAATGGTGATCGTCGCTGTTATTCTCGCCATTGCGGTAGCCGGGAGCATCGCTCTTTGGGCTTTCAGCGGAAGCGGCGGTTCCGAACGTCCGAAAGCAACACGCCCGCGATAACGATCTTCCTTTATGGCCGAACCGCCTACCGAAACATCTAACGGCCGATGGAAGCGATACCGAGCCCTGCCGCGAAATGTTCTTGCTCTCAGCGCCGTCAGCCTTCTGAATGACACATCAAGCGAGATAATTTATCCACTCCTTCCAGCGTTCCTTGCCCTGAGCCTAGGAGCATCACCATTTGCCATCGGCCTTATCGAGGGGTTTGCAGAATCTATTGCGAGTCTATTAAAACTTGCCTCGGGATATTTCAGCGATCGTTTTGGATCGCGAAAACTTCCCGTCTTTCTCGGCTATTCCCTGGCCGCGGTCATGCGGCCGTTCCTGGCGTTTGTAACAACCTGGCCGCAGGTCCTCGTAGTTAGGATGGCAGATCGCGTCGGGAAGGGAATTCGCGGAGCTCCGCGAGATGCACTGATCGCGGAGAGCGTTCCGACGGGGCAGCGTGGGTTTGCTTTCGGATTCAATCGAGCCGCAGATCATCTTGGAGCTGTTTTTGGACCGATAGCGGGATTTTTATTGCTGCTCATTTTTGCAGCCGACACTAAGAATCCGACGATCAGTGAGTATCAGCAGGTTTTTCTGTTCGCGTCGGTGCCAGTTGTTATCGGCCTCCTCATAATTGCGTTCGTTGTTCGGGAACAGCCAAAGTCAATTGAAGATACGGCCCCGCCGCCAAATCTCTCGCTGAAAGGGTTTGATCCAAATTTCAAACGCTTCCTCGTTGTTATAGCTGTTTTTACATTGTCGAATTCGACTGATGCATTTCTCCTCCTGCGAGCCTCAGATGCGGGAATATCGCCGGTTGTCCTTCCGCTTTTGTGGATGACACTTCATTTCAGCAAGGTTGTCAGCTCACTGGTCGGCGGTGATCTGTCCGATCGGTTCGGCCGCAGGACACTAATTATTGTTGGGTGGATAATCTACGCCGTGGTTTATATCGGGTTTGCTTTTGTGAGCTCGGCATGGCAATGCTGGATTTTGTTTATCATATATGGAACGTACTTCGGTCTGACCGAAGGCGTTGAAAAGGCTTTTGTCGCCGACATGGTTCCGAAAGAAAAGCGCGGTACCGCATACGGACTTTACAACCTTGCTTTCGGGATTACGGTTTTTCCTGCCTCGCTCTTATTCGGCTTGATCTGGAACCACTATGGAGCGTCAACTGCATTTATTTTTAGCTCTTGCGTATCGATTCTCGCAGTTTTTATGTTGATGATGGTCAGATCGGAATCCCGATCCTATGCCTGACCCAGCAAGAGCACGGTTGTATACGCCAAACTTTGTTTAAACTAGAGTATAAAGTTATTGACGTGTGCTTAAGATTAAGAATATAATCAAGACACCTTTGTGCCCTGCTTTAAAGGCTTTTGATAATATCTTAAGACGAGAGAAAGGATTTCTCGCAACAGGTGAGAACTTTATCAATTCATGCCGCCGCCGTGGAGGCCTAACAACGCCTGCGAGCGGAACTGTGATTCTCAGAAAATATCCATCAATACATTTCTGGAGATCGTTACTATAGTTGCCGCAAGGCATCATTATTTAGGGGAGTTTCGAATAATAATCATGAGAAAAATTAACGGGTCGATCATTGCTTTAAATCGTAAAGCATTTCTACTGCTCAGCGTGATGCTGAGCCTTGCGGTATTTGGCATCTTGACGTGGCGCATTAACGCGCAACGGGTCACGAGGGGAGTGAAGTCGGTAACGACGGCTAACAGAGATCTTTCAGGACTGTCACCGGCCAAGCTAGAGCGCTATCTGTTGGATCAGCAGCATGAAGCCCAGATGGGGCCTGTGACTGAATCGGCGGCGCAACCTGACGCACCGGATGCGGTTCAGGCTAACCCTGTGATCTTTGCTTATGATTTCTTTTCGGATAGCCTTATTAGCTTTAATGCGAACACTCCGGATGTTATCTTGTCGAATATTCCGGTTACGGGCCTCGACACCGCCAATAATGAGTTTGTTTCGAGCATCGATTATCGCCCTCTAGGTGGGGTGCTATACGGAACAGCAAGTAAAGGATTCCCGGGAACGGACCGTGTCGTGACGATCAACACTACGACGGGAGCGGTTACCTCGGTGGCGGCAAACACAGTACCTACCACTATAGACAGTTTTACCGGACTAGATTTTAACCCAACGGTTGACCGTATTCGTCAGGTTGGAGATGCCGACAACAATAGACGCCTCAACCCGATCGACGGAACGCTTGCCGGTACCGACACGACGCTTGCGTATGTCGCCGGCGACCCTGGATTTGGAGCAAGCCCAAATATTGTTCATGTGGCTTACACGAATAATACCTCGACGGCCACGACAACGACCTTGTACGGTATTGACTCAGACCGGAACACGCTTGTTCGGATCGGTGGCCCTAACGGCACACCTTCTCCAAACACTGGCCAGGTAACGACTATTGGACCGTTAGGTGTCAATCCGACGGCATTCGGCGGATTTGATATCCAGCAGGGTACCGATCTTGCTTACGCATCTCTTTTTGTTGACAGTACTCCGACTCTTTACAGGATCAACCTTGCAACCGGAGCGGCAACGCTACTTGGTGTGGTCGGTGACGGAACACTTGGAATCGATGGACTAGCGATCCCGTTCAGTGCAACGGGCGGTTCAGCCAATCTTGGTATCACGAAAACAGACGGTGTTGCCTCGGTAGCCCCTGGAGCAACAACAACCTACACGATCGTTGCATCGAATGCGGGCCCAGACCCGGTTGTTGGGGCCACCGTTACTGATACTTTTCCTGCGGGAATCTCCGGAGCTACATGGACATGTGTCGCGGCGGGAGGCGGTTCATGTCCTGCAGCTAATGGAACAGGAAATATTAGTGCTTCGGTGAATCTGCCTTCGGGAGGTTCAGTTACTTTTAGCGTCGTCGCGACGATCGCTGCGAATGCCACCGGTACGGTAGTAAATACGGCAACCGTTGCGGCACCTGCGGGCGTGACGGATCCGACCCCGGGAAATAATTCGGCGACGGATACGAACACGGTAGCGGGAGTTCCAACGCCAACCCCGACACCAACCCCGGCGCCAACTCCGACGCCAACCCCAACCCCGGCACCAACCCCGACGCCGACACCAACGCCGACACCGACACCGACACCGGCTCCGACCGCGACGCCGACGCCGACGCCGACGCCAGCACCTACGGCGACGCCGACACCAACGCCGACGCCGACGCCGACGCCGACAACTTTCGTTGCTTTCAGTTCGGCTACTTACCGTGACGATGAATCGCAGTCCGCGGTTATCACGATCAACCGAACGGGTGTTACAACCGGTACTTCGACGGTAACCTTCAGTACCGTGGCAGGTGGAACTGCGACCGCGGGAGCGACCTGCGTCACCGGTGCCGACTATCAGACGACCAGTCAGGTAGTTACTTTTGCTGCTAATGCGGCATCGGCTACCGTTTCGGTACCGTTGTGCGGAGACCTGCTTGTAGATGTTAATGAGACGGTGAATCTGTCGCTGACCAATGCTAGCAACGGAACGGGCATCATCGCTCCGACAACTGCCGTGCTTACGATAAACGACACGGCTAACCAGTTCCGTAATAATGCGGCGATCTCCATTATCCAGGGCACTGCTGCCGGGCTTTATCCGTCACCGATCAATGTAACGGGTGCAACGACGAATGTCTTTAGAGTACGCGTAACTTTGTATGATCTTTACACGGCGAATCCTGACAACCTTGACGTCCTTCTTGTCAGCCCGACGGGTGCCAAATATGTAGTTGTTGGCGACGTGGGCGGACCGGCGGCTATCACCGAGTCAGGAGCGGTCACACTGACACTCGCGGATTTCCCGGCTGGTGTACTTCCTGACGCAGGCCCGCTTGTTACAGGAGCATTCAAGCCAACTACTTGTGAAACACCGGTTTCTAACTTCCCGGCTCCAGCTCCGGTTGGGCCATATGTTGAACCAGGCTGCGTTGCGACGCGTCCTGCCGGACAGACATTGTACGGCACATTTGCGGGTGCAACAGCCAACGGGGTATGGAACCTTTATGTCCGTGATGACAATGGTGTAGCGCGGCCGCTTACGCCGGAAGTCGTCAATGGCGAAGTAAAAGGCGGTTGGGGAATCGAACTGCTGCCGTCAACGGCGGCAGGCGTCGAGGTCTCGGGCCGTGTTACGACGTCTGACGGCCGCGGTGTAAGAAACGCGACCGTAATAATGACCGATCAGTACGGCATACAGAGGACGGCCGTCACGGGTTCATTCGGTTTCTACCGCTTTGAGGACGTTGAAGTTGGTTCCTCGCTTGTAATGAGTATTAAATCCCGCCGTTACTCCTTTGGTACAAGGGTGATACAGGTATTCGATACTCTGTCAGACCTCGATTTTGTTGCTCAGGAATAACTTTCTTGGGTATTAAAATTGAACACTAATAAATGGGGCGGCTTTAGGGCTGCCCCATTTTTCTTGCAAATTAGTTTGGATCGTCGAAAGGTAATCTTGACAGTGGCGAGGATTTTTTTATACTAACAGGCATGCTCTCTGCAAAATTCAGGCTTCGCGGTAATCAGCGCCTTTCTGATGTTGTTCTTGATTCGCTGGGTGACCTTGAGCGTCGGGTGATGATCGAGGTGCGCCGGCTAGGTGAATCGAATGTGACGTCCGTCAATCATGCTATGCATGACGCTTATGCGTATACGACTGTAATGACGACACTCGACCGTCTCTACAAAAAAGGCCTCCTTGACCGCCGTAAAGATGGACGTGCTTTCTTATACACAGCTAAACATACCGTTGAAGAATTAGAACGCGGAATGGCGGAGGACATAATCGGCCGTCTTTTTGAGACAAGTGCGGGTAAAGTTGAGCCTGTACTTGCCTGTATAGTCGACTCTGTCAGCGAACGGGACATGCTCCTTCTAGATGAGCTTGAGCGGCTCGTAAAGGAAAAAAGGATGGAACTCGGTAAGGAGGAATAGGGGAGTGTACTTCCTGCTCGGCATCTCTCTCACGCTTGCGTTCCTGTTAATAGTTAACATGGGGGCGGCGGTTCTTGCCTCTGCGATCTGGAGCCTATTTTCCGGCCTGATAAAAGGCGTTTCTGCCAGTACCCGTGCACATATTATTTTCGGATTACGAGTCGGGCCCATAGCGGGAGCGCTTGTCTTTGTTCTCGCATTCGTAGTTCCGGCCTACCTTCTTCATGAGCCTGAGAATTCCGGAGAGGTCGTTAGTGGGAAACTGGCATTAATGGCGATCGCATCCGCTATAGCCTTCATTCTTGCTGCTCTTCGTGTTCTCCGGACATGGCATGTAACCAGACAAGTTGCCTCAAGCTGGCAGGATGGTGCATTGCGAATCGAGATCGACGGTATCGATGTTCCGGTATTCAAGATAGTCCATCCGTTTCCGGTCATGGCAGTCATTGGTATTTTGCGGCCTCGCATGTTTGTTGCCACACAGGTTTTGGAAACGTTAGAGCCCAACGAGCTAAACGCGGCCCTCGCTCATGAAAAAGCGCACTTGAGATCACATGACAACCTTAAGCGTACGATCTTGCAGATCTGCAGGGATCTCGTAATTGTTCCGTTTGGAAAGAACCTTGATCGTGCCTGGGCAGAAAATGTGGAATCGGCCGCGGATGAATGCGCCGCGTACAGCAAACCACACGTTGCCCTTGACCTTGCATCGGCTTTGGTTAAGCTTGCAAGAATTGCACCGCACCGGCGTACTCGAATTACTTTTGCCGGCTCGTACCTCTTTGACGCTCATTGTGTGGATGTAACCGAGCGGGTTCATCGATTAGTAAAATTTGCTGATGAAAGTGGAAAGCCGATGAAGAAAAGGCTCTTTTCTACTTCGTGGCTTTGGCCGGCGGCATTGACCGGTTTGCTATTACTTCATTTAGCTGACCAGCGACTGCTTCTTACAACGCACGAGGCGATCGAGCATTTTGTCTGGATGATCCAATAGCGGCATTGCCGGGGAAGCTCAGCAACCTGTTCTTACCGGCATTTCATCTCATCATCGGGGAGTCCGCTATGAATAAACAAACGCCTCGGACATTTCTGATCGTAACAATTTTAGCGGTCACTTTAGCGGTGTGCGGAAATGGTCGCTCCTCCGTCCGGGTAGATGCCCCTACGAGCGTTGCTACTCCGACACCAACTCCTGAAATAAAGACCATGAGCGAGAACCGATCGAAGACTGCAGCCGGAACCGGGCCCGTTTCGGGTCAAGCGGCTTCGTCCGGAGTATCGGTGCCGGTTCGGGAGATTCCACCGGCGACACTAAAGGCAAAGCAGCCCCCTCACGAGATAAATCCCCAAAATACCATTCCGATCAAGAAGGTAAAAAGGCCGATCCAGGCCGGTTCACTTCCCGAGAAAAGCGCCTCGAAACAGAAGCCTTCTGGTCGCCCGACCACAAAAAAGAAATCGCGGCAGGTTTGGCTTAAGCAATAGCAAGCCTTGACCGCAAACCTATCGAAATACCCGTAAAACCAGATCTTTCTGCCAGGCCTTTTTAAAATACTATAATCAATCTTGACATTTCCCGGATGCTGAATTAGTTTTAATCAACTATTTCGAACGACAATTTACGATTCTTTTTGAGGCTTTCTGCAATTTCTCGTTGTATTTCTGAGTACGGCGGCTGATAGTAGCCCCCGGAATATCGGCGAAGCGATCGGGATTTGTCGGATCGGTATTAATTCGATGTCGCGGCGAAATAGACCAGCGGCGTTTTAGCATCAATGGGTTGTTCTGCAAAGCACTATACCCGGCAACTAATTTAAAGGAGATCGGTAATGAGGAAACAATTGTCCGGCGGTGGGTTTCGAGTCCTTCTGTCTTTATTCGTATTGTGTTTAGCAGTAGGTGTTTTTCTGCGATATTCAGAGAAAGCTTCTTCCCAAAAAGCGGATACTAACGATGTGGTACAGAGCGGGCAGGCACCTGTTGCCAGCCAGGCTGTTGCTTTTGGTATTTCGCAGGCAGTCCGCGATCTGCCCGAAATGGCCGATCCAAACTGGGAGCTTGATCCTGAACGGGCGGCAAGAGCGGCGGCTCGACGGGCAAAGCAGGAAGATAAGATCAAGAATCCGTTCAACGCGAAGACGATCAAGAATATTGTGCCGGGAGCCGGAGTTGCGGGAAGTAACTATGCATTCCGAGATGAAGCCCTGCCGGATGCTCCTGCTCAGCCGAGCGTTTTACCGACGCCGGGAGTGAGCTTCGAGGGCTTGAGCAGCCAGGATAACCAGACGACTTTTGGGACGACCTTCGCCCCGCCGGACACTGTCGGCGACGTTGGCCCTAATCATTATGTGCAGATGACGAACACCCTTGTTCGTATATTTAATAAGAACGGCACACCTGCCTCAGCTCCATTCCTTCTAAGCAGTATTACCAATGTCGTGGGCGGCCCGTGCGTCAACATGGACGACGGCGATCCGATCGTCAACTATGATCCACTCGCTAATCGCTGGATACTTTCTCAGTTTTGCCCTGGACCGGTTCCTGGACACCAGATGTTTGCCGTTTCTACGACGCCAGATCCAACAGGTTCTTATTACGTCTATGATTTCGTCAATCCCAGCGGGTCATTCTTTGATTATCCGCACGTAGGTGTCTGGCCGGATGCTTATTACATGACGGTGAACCAGTTTAACCAGGCTGGAACCGCTTTCCTTGGTGCCGGAGCGTTTGCCTATGACCGCGTTAAGATGCTCCAGGGTGACCCGACTGCGTCGTATGTCTATTTCGATCAGTTTGGCTCGATCTGTCCCACTTGCGGTGGCCAGCTTCCAACCGACCTGGATGGAACTATTACACCGCCAGCGGGAATGGGCAACCTTATAATGGAATATACCGCTGACGAATTCGGCGATGCGGCCGACGGCTTGCGTATATTCGAGTTCAAACCTAACTTTACTACGCCGGCATCATCAACCTTTACCCAGGTTACTCCCGATCTCGGCTTCGCCGCATTTGATGCTCGCCAGCCAACGGGGCGAACGGATGTTGAACAACCGGGTACAGCAACAAATCTCGATTCGATCGCTGACCGCCTGATGTTCCGGGTTGCATACCGCAACCTTGGTACGGTTGCCAGCCCGGTGAATTCATGGGTCATGAACTTCACTGTAAACGTGGGTGGAGCAACACCGGCGTCGGCAGCGACCTACCAGGCAGGCATTCGCTGGGCCGAAATTCGCCGGGCAGGAGCAAATGGAGCCTTTAGCGTTGCTAATCAGGGAACCCAGGCGACGAACCCGGCCACTCCGGCAGGTGGAACAAACTCCTGGATGGGCAGCGTTGCTCAGGATAAGGATGGAAACATCCTGCTAGGCTACAGCACGTCAGGTTCGGCGGTCGCTACCGATTTCCCGAGCCTTAAGTACGCAGGGCGCCAGGCATCCGATCCGGCAAACACATTCCAGGCACAGGTTGATGGATTCCTCGGAACCGGATTTCAGGCAGGTGCTGGAAGCAGATGGGGCGATTATAGTGCGATGAGCGTTGACCCGACGGACGAATGTTCGTTCTGGTACACGCAGGAATATCGCTCAGCTGCCAACAATGGCAATGCATTCCTTTGGAACACCCGTGTTCTTGGCAACATCAAATTCCCGACGTGTACGGCACCGTCTCGCGGTACTGTTAGTGGTACGATCACGAGCTGCGCCAGCGGGTTACCGCTCGCAAATGCTGTTGTCACATTGGCGGGAGGCTTCCTTGCAACGACCAATGCAAGCGGTCAATACACGATTATTAACGTCCCGCCCGGAACCACGAGTGCTTCTGCAACAAAATCGGGTGGATTCAGCGTAGCCAGCAACAACAGCGTAGTTGTGGCGGGCGGTGCGACGACAAACGTAAACCTTTGTCTAGCTGGAGTTCCGGTCCTGGCGCCAGGAACCGTGACTATCGTTTCTGAAAGCTGCCTTCCAGCTAACGGAGCTGTAGATCCGGGTGAGACTGTTACAGTTTCGCTGCCGGTTCTAAATACAGGCGGAGCTAACACCGTTAACGACGTTGGAACGCTCGCAGCTTCAGGTGGTGTTTTGACCCCGAGTGCGGCACAAAACTACGGCGTTGTCACGTCTGGTGGGGCTGCTGTCTCAAGGAACTATACTTTTACCGCGAGTCCGTCCCTTTCATGCGGTACGAATATTACTGCAACTGTCGCCCATCAGGATGGAGCATCCAGTCTTGGAAATGTCGTCTACACAATACCGACCGGAGCTGTATCGTCAGCATTGTCACAGAATTTTGATTCTGTGACCGTCCCGGCGTTGCCGGCTGATTGGGTTGCGACCAATGTGACTGGAGCAGGCGCTCTCTGGGTGACCGCGACGGGGTCAAATCACACGGCTCCCAATGTCGCATTTGTCGATGATCCGGCATCCGTTACTGACAAGGTTCTCGATACACCTTCATTAACCGCAGCTGCAGGTTCGCAGCTTTCGTTCCGCCATGCGTGGACGCTTGAAAGTGGATTTGATGGCGGTGTACTTGAGATCTCGATCAACGGTGGTGCTTTTGCAGATATCCTAGCGGCGGGCGGCAGCTTTGTGGCAGGCGGCTATACAGGGCCGATAAGTGCCTCTTTCGCTAGCCCGATCGCCGGAAGGCAGGCATGGACTGGAACACAAGCGGCGTTTGTTACGACAACCGTTAATCTTCCAGCCGCGGCCGCCGGACAGCCCATCCGACTTCGTTTCCGTATGGCGTCCGATTCCAGTGTCTCCGGAACCGGATGGCGAGTCGATACCGTTACAGTTAGCTCGAGATCGTGTTGCGGCGCTGTTGCTCCAACACCGACACCAACGGTTGTACCGACCCCGACGCCAACGCCGGCGCCAACGCCGACCCCTGGAGCATGTACCTTCTCGAATGGCGGATTGCTTCCGCGAGCCACCTCCGAAAGTGGTGTCGCAGCTCCGGCAGGTTTCTTCTTCAGCGAACTCCAGCACAATACCGGAGTAACTACGGAAGGTAACGGCAGCGCTGGGTTCACATCAACGCAGGGAACCTTCCGTCTGGCGGATAACTTTACGATCGCACAGCCATGTACGATCTCCACGATAGCGGTTTACGGATATCTGACGGGCTCGGCAGCTACTCCATCGCCATTTACCGCAGGAACTCTGCAAATATGGAATGGAAGGCCGGGAGATGCCGGTGCGACGGTTGTCTTTGGTGACACGACGACCAATCGACTTGCATCATCCGTCGATACAACGTACTTCAGGTTATTCAATTCGGTAGTTCCGGCACCGGGTTCCGCTCCTGGAACGACTCGAAAGATCTGGCGTAATACGTTGAACGTAAACGCTGTCCTTCCAGCCGGTACTTACTGGATCGACTGGGCAACTACGGTCACAGGTGCGGCAGCGCACTTTGCACCGGCGAAAACGATCGCCGGAGCCCGTGGAGCGGCAGGCGACAACGCACGTCAGCAGACGGTTTCGACAGGACTTTGGACCGATGTGGCAGATACGGGCGCTCCGGCAGCGGCAGCTGATATTGTTCAGGATCTGCCGTTCGACGTCGTAGGAACGTCAGGCGGCGTGGTTCCAACGCCAACGCCAACGCCGGTTGCGACACCAACGCCGGTTCCAACTCCTACTCCGACACCGGGTGCAGGAACCACTGTAAGTTACACAGGACCGTCAGTAACGATTCCGGACAATCTGCCGGCGGGTGTAAACATACCTGTCGCAGTAGGAACGGCATGTACGATAACGGATCTGAACTTCCGATTTGATGGAACTCAGAGTGCAACGGTCGGTGATACTGGAGTGGGAGTAACTCACTCGTGGGTTGGCGATCTTGTCTTCAAACTGACGTCACCTACCGGAACTGCCGTTACCTTCTACGATCGTCCGGGAGTGCCGGCATCGGCGGCGGGCTGTAATAACAATAACCTTGCCCAGCTCATCCTGGATGATGATGGCGGATTCCCATCGATCGAGGCCCAGTGTAATGCAGCTGGCTCGGCGGCAGCTTTCCCGACTGGATCGTTCAGTCCGAATAACCCGCTGTCCGCTTTTGACGGCCAGAGTGCGGTAGGAACATGGACGTTGAACGTCAACGATAATGCGGCAGCCGACACTGGTACGGTCAACCGCTTCTCGCTGGTCTTCACGTGTGCCGGTGGTGGACCAACACCAACACCGACGCCAGCACCAACGGCGACGCCGACACCAACACCGGTGCCGACGACATTTGTTGCGTTCAGCTCGACTACCTACAAGGAAGACGAGTCGCAGTCAGCAACCGTCACGGTCAACCGAACGGGTGTGACGACGGGCGTAACGAACGCCACGGTCACGCTGACCTCGGGTGGACGTGCAGTTGGCGGGGCAACCTGTGCAACGGGTGTTGACTATCAGAACACGGCACAGGCGGTCAGCTTTGCAGCGGGTGAGACGAGCAAGACGGTTACTATACCGCTGTGCGGCGACATCAGTGCGGACACGGACGAGACGGTCAATCTGACACTCACTAATCTGAGTGCCCTGACGGGAGCTTCGAACAGTGCGGTACTGACGATCAACGACACGGCGAACCAGTTCAAGAACCCGGCGGCGATCTCGATCATTCAGGGCACGGCCGCAGGGCTGTATCCGTCGCCGATCGTGGTTTCGGGAGCAACGACGAATGCGTTCCGTATCAGAGTGACGCTGTATGACTTCTACTCGACGAAGCCGGATAATCTGGACGTGCTGCTGGTTGGCCCGAACGGAGCGAAATATGCTCTGGTCGGCGATGTCGGCGGACCTGTCGCGATCACGGAAACCGGAGCGGTCACACTGACGCTGGCCGACTACCCGAACGCAGTGCTGCCTGACTCAGGTCCGCTGGCAACGGGTATCTTCAAGCCGACGACGTGCGAGACGCCTGTCTCGAACTTCCCGGCACCGGCACCAGCTGGGCCGTATGTCGAACCGGGATGCGTGGTTGCGAGAACGAATGCACAGACATTGTTCGGCAACTTCGGCGGATCGACGGCGAACGGCACGTGGAACCTCTACATCCGCGATGACAACGGCGTCGCAAGGCCGGACGCACCTGAGGTCGTCAATGGTGAGGTCAAGGGCGGCTGGGGAATCGAACTGCTGCCATCAACGGCCGCAGGAGTCGAGGTCTCAGGCCGTGTCCTGACGCCGGACGGCCGCGGATTGAGAAACGCCACGGTCACGATCATCGACTCGATGGGCAACCGCAGAACCGCTACAACCGGTTCGTTCGGTTACTATCAGTTCGCTGATGTCGAAGCTGGCGGAACATATACCGTCGGAGTTTCGGCAAGAAGATATAGATTCACTTCACGAATCTTGCAAGTTCAGGACACTTTGACCGACGTTGATTTCGTCGGGCAGGAGTGAGTCTGATTGATTGACTAACCCCCCTTTGGCGGCCTTCGGGCCGCCTTTTTTTGTCTGCGCGATCGCTGCTGCTGCTTGGCGAGCCCAAGGAGTGAATTAATTTGCTTCGATACCAAAATAATTGCTGTAATTAGGTTAGAAAAATGCTAATAAATAGGTGTATGCTATTAGGTTAGACGTTGTAGGCGACGGTGTCCTATTTTCTGTCCCAGATCGAGAATTTGGGTAATGATTATCACTCCGTTTTTCACGATCTCTGAGCATACTTTTAGTTAGGGTTTTTATTCAAAATGGCATTTAAGTCTTTATTTAGTTTATTTTCCAGCGATCTCGCGATCGATCTTGGAACCGCGAACACGCTAGTCTACGCAAAGGGCCGGGGAATCGTCGTTTCGGAGCCGTCAATTGTCGCTATCAACAAAGTTACGAACCAGGTCGAGGCGGTCGGCCGCGATGCGAAAGAAATGCTTGGCCGTACGCCGGGCAACATCGTTGCGATCCGTCCAATGAAGGATGGTGTCATCGCTAATTTCGAAGTGACGGAAAAGATGCTTCAGCATTTTATCCGCAAGGCTCATAACGGAAAATCGTGGGTTCGCCCGCGTGTTGTTATCGGCATTCCGTCGGAGATCACACAGGTCGAGCGACGTGCGGTCGAGGATTCAGCTTACCGTGCTAAAGCTTCTGAGGTCTATCTCGTCGAGGAAGCGATGGCTGCCGCGATCGGTGCCGGACTTCCGATCACAGAGCCGCACGGCAACATGGTCGTTGATATCGGCGGCGGAACGACTGACATTGCCGTAATATCGCTCTCAGGCATCGTTTACTCGCGTGCTGTGCGTGTGGCAGGCAACGAGATGGATGAAGCCATAACGCAGTACATTAAACGCAAATACAACCTCCTCATCGGCGAACGCACAGCCGAGGCGATCAAGATCGCCCTGGGCAGCGCATTCCCGCTCGAAGAACCTCTCTCGATGGACGTCCGTGGACGTAACCTGATCGAGGGTATCCCCAAGACCATCACGATGACCGACGAAGAGATCCGCGAAGCCCTTTCGGATGCGATCTCGACGATCATCAATGCCGTCCGCGTTGCTCTTGAACGCACACCGCCCGAGCTTTCCGCCGACATTGTTGAACGCGGCATCGTGCTCACGGGCGGTGGAGCACTTCTCAAAAATCTCGACAAACGTCTGATGATCGAAACCGGTTTGCCGGTCGTCATCGCCGACGATCCTCTTTCGTCGGTCGTACTCGGAACGGGCAAAATGCTCTCCGATTTCGAACTCCTCAAACGCGTTAAATGGGATAATTCATTAATGACAGGCAGTTAAATTGTGGTCAGTGGTCGGTGGTCGGTGGTCAGAGATATCTGATACTGACCACTGACCACTGACTACTGACCACTCAGATGGCAGAGCGTAGTCAAAAGGAAGTTTGGCGGTTGACCCCGTGGTTGATGGTCGCGCTTCTTTTGGTGAATTTTATTCTGATGGCATTCGATGCCCGCGATAAATCGACTGGGCAGAGAGTCGTACGCGCATGGACGCTCACAGCAGCCGACTTTGTCCAGTCGCCGGTCACCACCGTGACTACATCGATTGCAAACTACTTCTACTCCATATCTAATCTTCGCTCGGCCCAAAGTGAGAATGATCTTTTGAAACAGCGAGTCCAGGAACTCGAGGTCGAGTTAAAGCAGAAGGAAGAACTCGCTTCAGAAAATTCCAGGTTCCGTGAAATGCTCGACCTGCGTGAACAGAGCAAATACAAAGTCCTGACTGCCCGGATCATTGGTCGTGACCCATCCGTCTGGTTTGACGCGACGACTGTTAACCGCGGCAGCCTTGATGGCGTCACTTTATACATGCCGGTCGTCACCAACGGTGGACTGGTTGGTCGTGTGACGGCTGTGAGTCCCCTTACGTCGCAAGTAGATCTGTTAACGCGTTCGACGTCGGGCGTCGGTGCTATAGTGGGCCAGATTGGCGAATCGAACGCCCTCGGTGTGGTTAGTGGCACCAGCAAGAAAGACCTGCTTGAAATGAAATACGTATCAGGCAGCATCGACGTAAAACTAGGGCAATCGGTTTTTACGACTGGGCAGGATGATATTTTCCCAGCCGGACTAAAGATAGGTGAGATCGTGAATGTAGTAAGCGGTTCCGCGACAACGCCGCACGTTATCGAGATACGCCCGGCGGCAAGGCTTGATTCGATGCAGGAAGTCGGCATCCTGTTGTATAAACCGGCTGAAAAACCTGTATTTGAGCAGAAACTGCCAAATGCAGTAAAACCAAAATAGTTGAGAGTGAAGAGTCGAGAGTTTTAGAGGTTCCAGCCGACTATTGCACTCCACTCACAACTCTCGACTTTCGACTCTTTTATGGAAGGCGTAAGGCTAACAATTGCATTAATTATCGCGGTTGTCCTGCAATGGACGCTGCGCAGTGTTTTTGAGCCACTAGCCTACATTGATTTTCCTTTGATCATCGTCGTTTATGCAGCCTTGCAGCGAAATTCGATCCGGGCGATCATTTTTGGCACGCTTTCCGGTGTAGCGGTTGATGCTTTGAGCGGTGGTCTGCTGGGCGCCAGTGGATTCTCGAAAACGCTTGTGGCATATATGGTTTTCGAGATGGCGAGACGTGTCTATTTGGACAACCTTCTGCTTCGGATCCCCGTCATAGCTGGCGCGTGTTTGGTAAACGATCTGTTGTTTTTTGGAGTACATCGGCTGTTCAGCCAAGCTCCTCCGAGCGACGTTTTGGTGACGGTCGCTTATCGTGTGATCGGCACGACGATCGCCGGAACGCTAGTTTATCTTTTGCTCCAAACAATGTCGGGCGATAAAGTCAGGCGGCGAAAGAACGATATGTTCAAACCACGGCGCCAGACCAGGCGGCGTAACCCCATCAGGCTTAACAAATAACGCGGAGATCAATTTTTATGAAGATCGGCGATCAGGTGCAGAATCTAGGTGTCAGGGTTGTTACCATCCAGGCCATAGCATTCGTTTTGCTCGGCCTGCTTGGTGCTCGTTTGTATTACCTGCAGATCGTTCGCGGCGAGTATTTTAGCGAGCGGGCCGAGAATCAGCGCGTTCGGTTCATTCCTATTCCTGCTCCGCGCGGGGCAATTCTGGATCGAAATGGAAAATTACTCGTTGATTCGCGTCCAACCTACAACGTAGTGCTTTCGAACGAGCCCCTGAAAAAGATCAACGTGGCGGACCGGGTCGAGGAATATTCGAGAGGCCTTAACCTCGAACATCAATTCGTTGTCGAGCGACTTAATCTGATAAAAACCCAAAATGAATTCGAAACGATGGTTCTCAAAGAGAACGTCGACATGAAGGACATCTCCTGGGTCGAGTCGCACGCGCTTGAGTTTCCCGAACTCCGAGTTGAGTTACAGCCGCAGCGATATTATCCGCTGGGAACGACGCTCGCACACGTACTTGGATACGTTGGCGAGATCAGCCCGAATCAGCTTAAGGAGCCAGAGTTTCAAGAGAAAGGTTTTCGTCCCGGCGATATCGTCGGCAAAGGCGGGCTTGAACAGTATTACGACGAGTATTTGCGCGGACGCCCGGGCTATCGAAAGGTGCTTGTCGACAGCAAAGGGCGGGTTCAAAGCGAACTTGACGTCGTAAAACCGCAGGCCGGTCAGGACATGGTCACGACCATTGATCTTGATGTTCAGCTCAGAGCCGAGAAACAACTCGCCGATTCTGTAACAAAACGCGGGACGATCGCGGCAATGGATCCGAACAACGGCGAAATGCTAGCGATGGCGTCGGCACCGTCGTTCGATCCGAATATTTTTGTTCGCGGCAGCGCGACGCCCGAGGGCCGCCGTGCTATTGCGGCGTATTGGCAGGAAAAGTCACGTCCGCTCTTTAACCGGGCGATCCAGGGCCGTTATCCCCCGGGGTCTACGTGGAAAATTCCGGAATCACTGGCAGGACTGCAGCAGGGAGCCATAACGGTTGAGCATTCTAATTTGGTTTGCGGCGGCGGGATAAAGATAGGTTCTAAATTTACGCGCTGCATGGGCAGCCACGGATCGCCGCCGCTCAGCTACGCGATAACGAAATCATGCGACGGCTACTATTACCGACTAGCCCTTAAGATGAAGATCGAAGGTGTGATCCAGATGGTCGAGACGTTTGGTTATGACAAGCCTTCTGGCATTGATCTGCCTAACGAAAAGGTTTCGCAGACCCCAAAATCATGGATGCCGTGGGTCGTAAAGAACGAGGGTGGTTGGAGCGATATCAGAACGGTGTATTCAGGAATCGGCCAGGATACGGTCGTTGTGACGCCGATATCGATGCTACGCACAGTCGCCAGCATCGGAATGCGCGGAAAGATGTACACGCCGCATTTCTTAAAGTCATTTCAGCCGATCGCCGCCGTTGGTACGGAGGGCGAGAGTGATTATTTTGCGCCGCGTGCTGCTTTCGGGTTCCAGCATCCGGAGCCAAGGATCATCGAAGCGACGCCGGCCCAATGGGATATGGTCATCAAGGGGATGTGGGGCGTAGTCAATGGCGGCGGTACTGCCGGTGCGATCCGTATTCCTGATTTTGAGATCGCCGGCAAAACAGGAACGGCTCAGGTTGCCGAGTTGGGCAAAGACGTCGGCGACAAAAAGGACCACGCATGGTTCGTTAGCTTCGCTCCTGCGTACAAGCCTGAGATCGCGGTGATCGCCCTGATCGAGAATGTCGGTTTCGGCGGCAGCCACGCGGCACCGGCCGTAAAAGGTGTTTACGAATCCTACAGGATCGCCCGCGGACAGGTCACCGCCCCAAAAGAGACCCCAAAGGAAACGGTGGCGAAGAATTAGTTTTTCCGGCAAATGGTAGCGATAATCGAAAAACGCGATCTAAGGGATTTTGACTGGCTGACGACGTTGCTGGCATTAGCTATTGCTGCGTTTGGTGTCTGGCAGATACATAATGCGACACCGACCGAATCCATCTGGACCAAGCAGATATTCGGGATCGTCATCGCGTTTGTCGCGTTTCTAATTGTCGCGTTTACCGATTATCGGCGACTGATCGATTCGGCTCCGGTTTTTTATGTCATTGCTTTGGTGATGCTGCTGCTTGTCTTGACCCCGCTTGGTGTTCAGGTCAATGGCCAGAAAGCATGGGTCAGGCTGCCCCTTGTTGGCCAGTTTCAACCGTCGGAATTCGCCAAAATACCGACAGTCCTAATGCTCGCTAAGTATTTTGGAGCCCGGAAGGGAGGAACTCTGCAGCTGAGAGAGATGCTTCTCGGCGGAGCTATCTTTGCGGGACCGATCCTGTTGATCCTACTCGAGCCTGATGCGGGACAGGCGATAACTTATTTTCCAATACTGGCCGCTATGTTTTTCCTTTCCGGGATCAAGGCCAGATATGTGGTGCTTGCTGTTGTTGCCGCTGCCATCTTTGTTCCGTCCGCCTACATTATCGGTGTCAAATCCGGCAAGATCAAGACATATCAGCAGGAGCGTATAAACGCGATCATCGATCCCGACAGCGTTGACCCGCGGGGATATGGATATCATACGATCCAATCAACTATCACGGTCGGGAAGGGCGGACTGGCCGGAAATCAGGGCGATACGGAAACCTCGCAGAGCGTTCTGAAATTTTTGCCCGAGCCGCAAACGGACTTTATTTTCGCAGTGACTGCCGAGAATACGGGTTTCATCGGCTGTATTTCACTGTTGCTCGCATATGCTCTCTTGTTATCGGGAATGATCTCGGGCGCCCGAGATGCGTCGGATCGCGCCGGAATGCTTGTGATAATGTCGATCGTCTGCGGAATGGCGTTTCAAATATTTATGAATGTGGGCATGGCTCTCGGGATTTTGCCGGTTATCGGCGTTCCGCTGCCGCTGATGAGCGCGGGGCTTTCAGCCATTTTGTCGACGTTTGTAGCGATCGGGTTTGTGGTTAGTGTAAAATTGCGACGGTTTGTTAATTAGGATCGAAAGCCCTGAGCGTTATTCTGGCTTTCGGTGGGAGGTTGTGAAAAGTGGCGGTAGATAGTAAGAAATTCAAAACTACTGAGGCGATCTCGAACGGTTCCAAAAAAAGGAGCTGGCTTTCGAGTTTTACGTTTGTGCTGACGGCGTTGATCTTAGCGTTGTCAGCCGGGGCGTTGACTGGCGTACTTGCTTCATATTACTTGAATAACTCGCGTTATTCGGTCGAGGTTTCGGCTCTGGCCACTTATCGGCCGCCGCAGGTTACGACGATCTATGCTGATGACGGCGAGACGATCCTGGCCGAATTCGCTATCGAAAAGCGCATTCCCCTTAAGATCCAGGACGTTCCGGATCGCGTTACCGACGCTCTGCTCGCAATTGAGGATTATCGATATCGCGACCACATCGGGATCGACCCGTATCGAATTGCCGGTGTTATTTTCAAAAATATCACTACCGGCAAGACCGAAGGTGCGTCGACTATTACGCAACAGCTCGCCAAAAACCTCTTTCTTTATAAAGATCAGACTTATTCCAGAAAGGTCAACGAATGGGCCGTCGCCCTTCAGATCGAACGTCTTTATACGAAGGACCAGATCCTTGAGATGTACATGAATTACGTCTTTTTGGGAGCTGGAGCTTATGGTTTCGAGGCAGGATCAAGAACGTATTTTGGAAAATCGGTCAAGGATCTGAGCCTGGAGGAAGCGGCACTGCTTGCGGCAATTCCTAAGTCGCCCGAATATTCGCCGACCCGAAATCTCGAAAAGGCCCGGACCCGCCGCGACATCGTACTTGACCAGATGGCCAAGTATTTTCCTGAGAAATACTCTCAGTCCGAGGTCGATGCGGCAAAGGCAAAACCGATCGTCCTGGCGGGAACTGCCTACTATCAGTCACAGCCAAAATCAACCGCCTGGGATTACCCGGTCGAGGAGATCCGCAAGTATCTCGAAGAAAAATACACGACCCGCGTTGCTCAGGGCGGCCTGAAGGTCTATTCGACAATTAATGTTGCCGCTCAGAAGATAGCAACTCAGGCAATTCGTCAGCGGCTGCGTGAATATGACCGCCCGCGTTCGTGGCGTTCGGACTACAAGAATTTGCTGGTCGATGAGAACGATCAGCCGATGACGGACGAAAAAGAGATCAACAAGACCCTCGAATCGTTCAAGCATCCGGACTGGTACGGCGACGACTATAAGGAAGGCGAGTACATTAAAGGCCTCGTTATGAAGGCAAATCCCGGCGCTGATGAGGTTGCCGTCAGATTTGGAAAATATAAGGCTGTAGTGCGTGCCGGTAATATGGGACGAAGCGGGAAGCGGCCGAAGGACGAATTGAAGCCAGGATTTCTGGCGGAATTCCAGATCAAGTCGGTAAACAAGGAAAATCAGACGCTCGAAGTCGAGCTCTCACAGGTGCCTGAGGTCCAGGCGTCGATCGTCTCGATCAATGCGCACACGGGTGAGATCGTCTGTATGGTCGGCGGTTACGATTTCCAGACGAACAAATTTAACAACGCGACACAGGGGCTGCGGCAGACGGGCTCGGCTTATAAGCCATTTATTTACACCGCCGCGGTCGAGGACGGAATGACTCCGGACATGATCGTTAGCGGAGCACCGATCAAACGAGGAGGCTGGACGCCGCACAACTACGACGGCAGCCTGAGCCACGGGAATGTACCGATGAAGATCGCTCTTGCGAAATCATATAATATCGCGGCGGTTCATCTGCTTGAGCAGGTTGGGATCCAGGCCGGTGGGCAGATGGTGCGCCGCTTTGGTATCACTAATCCGATGGCCCCGAGCTTGCCTTCGGCCCTTGGAGCTTCTGAGGCTTCGCTGCTTGAAATGACGGCAGCCTATTCTTCATTCCCGAATAAAGGTATCAGAATGACCCCGCACCTGATCCGCAAGGTTTATAACCGCGACGGCAGCTTGCTGGAAGAATACGATGGAGCAAGCTCAAAGGTCACGAGCGAGTATGTCGCACTAACCATGGTTCAGATGATGCGCGGCGTGACAGCGGGCGGCGGAACTGCAGCTGCTGCGAGTGCCGGCGGCCATCCGATCGCCGGAAAGACCGGAACAGTAAACGATCACACGGACGTTTGGTTCATCGGTTACACGCCCACTTACACGACCGGCGTCTGGATGGGAAATCCACTGCGGAAAGAAAATCTCGGCAACAGTATGACTGGCGGACACGGAGCTGTGCCCTATTTTAACGCCTTCATGATCCCCTTCATGAAGGACAAGCCGCGCGAGGCTTTCCCCGGCCCGCCGCCGATGCCGGCTGACGTCAAGCGGGAAATGGAACTGAGAAAACGCGAGGAGCTCGAGAAACTGGAGGAGGCAGACGTTGCGGGCCGTAAGACGGGTATCGTCTTCACTCCCGGCACCAAGCTTCCAACGACAGATCCGCTCCCGGGTGACAAGACTGCTGATCCGGATCTGCCCTCGACGATAACCAAGCCGGTCGATACGACGCCGGACAAACCGCCGGTGGTCAGGCCGATCGTGCCGACATCGACGCCGCGGTCCGATCCGACGCCTGAAAAACCCGTCGGCCCAAAGCCGAAAGGGAAGAAGGGCGATGGGTAGGGATCACGTCGATCTATCGTACGAATTGATCACGAAAAGGCTGTCTGAAAAGGCAGCCTTTTTTGTTCTCGGAAGTGGTATTTTTGTGTTTTTTTACTTTTCGCCTATCTTTACCAAAAATTGCCCCATTAAAAGTGTGAATCGTTTCACACTCCTACAAAAATGAAGGGTAGAGTCTCGATAAATACTGGGTTTTCGTGAATTGAAGGCCCGCCGCCGGGCGAAAATGCGACGTTTCTTTGGTAGAGGTGAAACGGGCTTATTTTGGCCCTTTTGGGCTGATTGGTAGAGGTATTTGGGAGATTGGTCAAAGGTGTTTTTGGGGAGCAGAGAGCCGTGAGGTCCGACTCTCTGCGTCCAACAAAAATTCCTGAATTACTTCAAAAACTCACCCAAATAATATGGCAGCATTTTGCGCCACCAGACCCAGTCGTGGTTGACGTCGTGGCCCCAGACGTCGAGGCGGTGAGGGATGCCTTTTGAGTGGAGAAGGCCTGAGAATTCGCGGCTGCGGTCGGGTGCCTCGAACGAACCCTGGCCGGTTACGATCACGATCGAATCTGCGGCTCGCAATCGTGGCAGATGGTAATCGTCGTTCAGGTGGCGCAGGTACATATCGGGGTTATTGAAATAGACGTTGTCGTCATAGTAGCCCTGATCGAGGTAATTGTAGATGTCATAGCTGCCGCTCATCGCGATCGTGCCGCGGATGTTATCGGAATGCTTGAAATACGTGTTCGCCGCGAGCAGGGCACCGAGCGAGGCACCGGTGGTGAGCGGTTTTGCATCCTGGCCGCATTCGTTGCGGATCAGGGGCAGAACTTCCTGCATGATGTAGTTGTCGTAGCGGGTCAGCATCTCGACCTTCCAGCCGGGATGGGATTCGCGGTTGAGCAGGCTGTATTTGTTGACCGAATTGATCGAATAGGCGCGTATCAGTCCCGCCTCGATAAAATCCTTGATGGCATCGATCAAGTAGAACCGCTCGTATTCTAAATAATCCGCCGCCGCCGTCGGGAACATGAGCAGCGGATAACCCGCGTGTCCGTAGGCTACCAGCGGCATGTCCATGCCCAAATTTCCGCTAAACCATGATGTTGTTTCTCGTCGCATTTAAACAGTATTCTCCAGTTTCTAGTAAGTGATGTTAATTTCCCGCGTCGTCGTGTTGTATCCGCCGTTGTCGACGAGATTGCCGTCCTTGTCGGTCAGTTCGAGCTTGATGGTGTGTTTCCCGGCGTTCCACCGCGATATCCAGATCGGTTCCCATTTATCGATGAACTGCGGGGCCGCTTCATCGACCGTGTAGCGAACGCGAAATTCACCGCCGTCGCCGACGAGTTTCGCATTGAGCAGCCAGAAATCGATCATGATCTCGCCGGCATCGGCTCCCTTGTATTCGCCTTTCGGGCGGCTGTAGGTGAGCAGCGGTTTTTTCGGATCGACATCGCCCGCGGTGCTTTCCTTCATCTCTTTTGCTTCGGGTGTCGGTTTAGCGGTATTTGCGTTCGACATTTGCTCACCGCTGTTCGTCGTTGCCGGCTTTTCGGTCTCGGCACCGCCATTTTTGACGCTGAATTTCACCATCTGAAAAGCACCGTCGTTCTTATACGACTCATGCCATGGCCGCGAAGGGAACACACGAAGCGTATGATCACCATCCGCCACGTTCTTAAGTTCAAATTCCTGATCGAGATTGTAATAGGCTTCGTACGGCTGATTGTCGAGGATGACGTGGATGTGATTGCCGGTATGCGTTTCCTCATTCATCGACGGCTTGTAGCCTTTGAGGTCGCCCGAGATGGCAAGCTTGACCTTCACAGTTGAACTCGCGACGGTCGCATTAGCTGCGGGCTCGACGATCTTGAGCGTCGGAGCGGCTTTATCCTGTTCGCCGCGGGCCTTGCTCATGTCAGCGAGTCGCTGCGGGCGTTCGACGACGACGAGGACCTGTTCGCCGGGTTTTGCTGTGTTGGAATTGCCGCTTGTCGCGGTATTAGAAGCTCCGCCTCCACAAGCTGAAAAAATTGCTGTAACTGTAATAATTGCGAATAAATTAAAGTATTTCATCTAAAACTCCTTACTGATCGGCAGCCGCAAGAGCATTCAGGCTTTCAACGGCCTCAGCCGTTCTTGATCCGTAACCAAAAACTTCTCTAAAATTTCCTTCGATGCTATCCTCGACCTCGGCAACATCGATCTCGCGGCCGAGGAGCTTGTCCATCGACGCAACGGGCTCGCCTTCGCAGGCGATGATCCAGTTGTAATAGCTAAGGTCGGTGTTCACATTCAGGGCGAAGCCGTGCGTTGTGACCCAGCGTTTGATATGAACGCCGATCGCCGCGACCTTGCCCTCGACCGTGTGAACGCCGGTCAGGCCTTCGATCCTGAAGGCCTCGATGTCAAACTCCGCCATCGTCCTGATCAGGACTTCCTCGATATCGCGGACGTATTTGTGAACGTCCTCGCGGTCCGGCGACAGGCTGATGATCGGGTAACCGACAAGCTGGCCGATACCGTGATATGTGACCTTGCCGCCGCGATTCGTTTCAAAGACATCGATGCCGAGCTTTTTTAAATTTTCGGCCGTTGCCAGCACGCCGCTTTCCTTCGACCGGCGGCCGATGGTAAACGTGTGCGGATGCTCGAGCAGCAGCAGGAAATCGCTTTTTCGCTCGGCAATTACCTCGGCCTCGAGTTCTTTTTGCAGCTCCAGGCCATCAGCATAGCCAACGCGCCCGAGCCTGCGAACTTCTAAACACCGCTGATGCATTATTGTTATAATAAGATTTTTCAGCGTAATTTAATACTAAAGGTATGAATATGAGAGATTTTCGATTCGCAGTAATTGGTTTGGCAGCCGTGCTTTTAATAACGGGTTCGGCCGCGGCACAAAAGAAAACAACTAAAAAAACGGCTAAGAAGCCGACGGCCTCGACGCCGGTAAAGATCATTCCGCCGCTCGATGTCCGCGCAGGCCGCGAAAAGGCTGACAACCAGCTATCGAACGTGAACGATTTTATCGACAAGCTCGGAACGATCGCTCAGGGCCTCGAGGTCGCTGATGCGGACGCCAAAGCCGGACGCCTGAAACCCGCCACGGCGGCAAAGATAACGGCCAAAAAGGCCGAGATCGTAGCTGCGATCCGCAATATCAAGGTTGGTTTAGGAGCCCTCGAATCCGAGTTCCGCACGAAACCGACACTGCAGAAATACCTGCCGACAATTCAGGGGATCACTGATCTTTCTTCGCAAGCAGAAGATCTCGCTATCGCGGGAAAGTTTGTTACCGCCAAAGATCCGCTGCGCGATATTGCAAAGAAGCTGACAGATGTTTTGGCGTTGATGCCGGTGTAATGAATGGTCAGAAAACGATTTCTATCCCAAGCCGAGGCGAAACACGTGACTTGGAGCGGCAAGCATCTTGCTCTGCTTGCCCCCAGCGGTTGAAAACTCGCTTGTGTGACGAGTTTCGAAACCCCTCACACGTGATTGGTATCTGGTCGGCGAATAACACTTTCTGAGGAGGAACTCTCGGTGAATTCATGCAAGTCGATAAGCTGCCTGCAAACGCTCCAGTTCGGCTACCTGATCACGGTTTCTTTTCCGCCTACGCCTGAATGTCTTAGGTATCTCAGCTCCGGTCACAGTACATACTCGATCTTGCCGTTATCGGCAACGGGGGCTTTTAGATCAGCAGCCGGCAAGCCGAGAGATTTGCGGATAAACGCGTCTCCTTCTGTTTCGATCAACTCGCCATTCACGATAAAGGTCTTTTTCGTGAGCACATCGCCCTTCTTTTCCATTACGGCGGGCGTGAGCATGATGTACCACGGCGAGCCCCAGCCGCGGGTGTCGCCGGTTGATTTGCGATATTCGTAGTGGAGCGTCGTTTGTTTTGCGGCACGGCTGTCAGATTCGACAACGGTCGGAAAGGTAACCTTTAAGAACTCAAGATTGTTTTTGATCGAATCTAGCGGATCATATTCGGCAACGCCGACGATCTCGAGGCCTTTGTCTTTATACTTTTGATAAAAACGCTCAAGGATCGGTGCGTCAAACCGCCAGTTAGGGCACCACGGAGCATAATAAATTACGATGGTCAGCTTTTTCCCGCTGGCCAGGGTTCTTAGGTTAACATCGCCGCCGGTTCGCGGATTCTTATACGTCCAGTCTTTGTAGCTGATCTCCTTCTCGACCATCGGCGCCTGCTCTTTTTGAGCGAAGGCCAAAAATGACGAGAGTAGAACGATCAAAAGTGCGAAAAACGATCTCATTAAACAACTTCCTCTGGGAGATAAAGACTAACTTCTCAGATGCTGTCTGACAAGCAAAAAGTTGGCAACGGTGTGTTGGTCGAACGGCATTCTGAAGGGCGGGGCTTCCATTTGCCTTACGAAGAATAGAACGCGGATTAAACGGATCGAGCAGATTTGCACAGATCTGATTTTTACATCCGTGGAAATCCGTCCTTATCTGTTATATCCGTGTGCTATTTTTTCCTGAAGGGCCGACTTTCGCATTTTTTCAATTCCATTCAGATCTGTGATAATCTGTCGATACCAAATCATGAGCACGCAAACAACAGTTTCAGATATTTTCCGCAGAGCTTTAGAGATGCGCAAAGCGAATCCTAACGCGTCATACAAAGATGTTACCGCCCAGATCGTCAGCGAATACAGCGGCCAGGCGTTTCCCGATACCGCTTTCTTGACGATCCCGGAATACGACAACATTGCTCCTGAAGAGGATTGGACCGCAGGCCTGCCGGTCGTGCTTAGGGGCATTCAGAATGAAGACTGGAAAGACATCGCCCAGGGCATCGTCATTAGCCTCGAACAGGTCGAGAATTACCCCAAACAATCCGGCCGCGAGGACGACCCATCCAAAGAATGGCGCAACCGCAACAAGGGCATCGAAGGCGCCGAAGAAAAGAATTTCGGCAAATGGATGCCGGAAGAACTGATGGCCATGGCGAAGCGGAACGTCAAGTAAATAGGGTTCTTTCGGAATAGGTTATAAGTGATAGGTGATAGGTTCTAACTTAGGACTTATCACCTATCACTTATTTCGGAGCCATCTTAGATCTGGATGCGGAGACTATCAAAAGCCTGAATGGCGGTACAGGCGGGATCGATCCTAGCGACTTCAGCCGAAAAATCTACACCATCCCATTCCGGATAAAAATGCGTGAGCATTGCCTGTTTGCATTTCGACTTGCGGATCAGATAGATCGCCTCGGCTAGTTCGAGGTGCTTTAGTTTTGGCTTGTCGCGGATGAAGGTGCATTCGAGGATAAAAAGATCGACTCCATTTGCGAACGTTGCTATTAGTTCGTCGAAGCCGGTATCCGCGGAATAGACGAGCGTTTTATCATCCGTGTCTCGAATGTGTATTGCGTGGCTCTCGTCCGTGTGCGGCGTTTTACACGCGACAGCCTCAACGCCCGGCAGGATCTCGAATTTTTCGAGCTGCTCGATCTCAATGATCTCGACAGGAAACGGCTGATCGAGCAGGCGATAGTTGTTGACCGAATTGAACTCCGCGATCAGGTTCGAAGTGCCCGCGGGGCCAAAAAACCGCAGCGGCTTTTTACGGTCTTTCATAATCCCCGCATGCTTTGTACCGGCAAGAAAAGGCGAAATGCCCGCACAGTGGTCGAGGTGGAAATGCGATATCCAGATCGCGTCGAGTTCGGCCCAATCTAACCTTTCTTGAGCCATCCGCAGCGGTACAGATGCTGAGAAGTCGAGCATTATCGTTCCACCTGTTGTTTCAAGCCAGTAGCCCGAACTGCTGCGTCTTGGATGCGGGATCGAGGTGCCGGAGCCAAGGACTGTTAGTTTCATGGAGTGATTTTAACAGGATGTGCGGGATCTGTGTGGTAAATTATCTCCTATGAGCCAAGTCGATATTCTGGCAATTTGTGCACACCCGGACGACGTCGAACTGACGGTCGGCGGCACGCTTCTGAAAATGAAAGCTCTCGGCTATCGTACCGGAGCACTCGATGTTACCCGAGGCGAGATGGGAACGCGTGGGACGCCGGAAGGCAGAGCCGCCGAGGCCGAGAGTGCGGCGAAGATCTTAAAGCTTGATCTGAGAGAAAATTTAGGATTGCCGGACGGGCATGTATTTGTAACTGATGTCGAACGAACGGCGATGGTCAAAGTGTTGCGGCGTTTAAAGCCGAAAGTGATCCTCACGCACCAGCTCGGCGATCCGCACCCTGATCACGATCATATCGCGCAGCTTGTTCGCGAAGCTGCCCGTCTATCCAGTATGAAACGCTATGACGAGGAAACCGGTGACGAAAAGATCGCGGTGCCGATTGTCGCCCACAACATCTTTTCCAGGCACGTCGAGCCATCATTCGTGGTCGATATTTCGGATTTTCTTGAGGAGAAGATGGATGCGATCAGGGCATATAGGTCGCAGTTTCACGATCCCGAATCGACCGAGCCGGAAACACGGCTCACGTCTAAGCATTTTCTCGATGAACTTGAAAACCGCTCGCGCTATTTTGGTTCGCTGATCGGCGTTGCAGCGGGTGAGCCGTATTTTGTTCGCGAGGCCCTGAACGTCGAGGATCCGATCGATCTTTTGACCCGGCCGATGAATCTCTATTCCTAGAAATATGCACAAGTTAGCTCCCGAGGAGATCGAACTAAATAAGAAACGGGCAGTTCTCGAACGGCTCAAGGATCGCCTTGCCGATCGTGAGGAGGAGATGACCGATCTTCGGACGGAGCTGGAGAAATTTGAGGCAAATTATTCGATGCAGGTCGGGCGGCTGTACGCCAACCTCGATGAAATTGAGGCAGAGATCGCCGAGGAAGAATATAAGCTCGTTCCGGACGACGAAGAGATTAAGAAAAAGGCCGAAGAACTGCGGCGACGTGCTGAGGAATCGGCTGCCCGTGCTCTCGAGGCTGCCGAGGCCGGTGAAGATAAATGGGAACCGACGCTGGCAGCCAAAAAGGCCTACCATAAGCTCGCCCGAACTATTCATCCCGATCTCGCCCTCGATGCGGCCGAAAAAGAAAAGCGCCATGACCTGATGGCCCAGCTCAATCACGCCTATTCATCAGGCGATCAGGATAAGCTGAACAAACTCGTCGAAGAATTCAGGAACAGCCCGGACCTAGTAAAGGGCGATTCGATCGGAGATGAGCTGGTACGGGCGATACGTCAGATCTTTCAGATAAAGATGCGGCTGAAAGAACTAAAAGAAGAGAAAAAGGCTGCCGAGGGGTCCGAGTTATTCACACTTCGCGAAAAAATGAGAGCCGAAATGGCCGAAGGCCGCGATATGGTGAAACAAATGGCGGCCCGGACGATCGTTCAGATCCGGAAATCAGAACGCCGCCTGGAAAATCTGAAGACAGTCAATAAAGCCGCAGAGGAATATGTGAAGGATAAATACGGGATGGAAATTTCGGATTTTCGTTAACATGTTAGAAAAAAAGACTTTTAACTTTCTTATTCAGTTCTTGACATGAAAATATGTTGGTGTAAACTTTAGCAAACGGTAGCTTATTTCCCTCAAGCATTCCTGTTCATGATATTTGCAAGACATCTATGCTAATTGAGTTTAGCGGGAAGGATTCAGTTTCGCGGGCCGTACACGCCCTGTGTGCGCCGCGAAAATAGGGGGAGACGGTGTGGGAGACGTTTCCCCCGCCTTATTTTAAATCGCACTTGCGGCGGCGAAGGCCGATGCCCACGCCCACTGAAAGTTGTAACCGCCGAGCCATCCCGTAACGTCAACTACCTCGCCGATAAAATAAAGGCCCGGGATCTTTTTTGACTCCATCGTCTGCGAAGAAAGTTCTGCGGTCGATACACCGCCGAGCGTTACTTCAGCCCGGTCATAACCCTCGGTTTCACGGAACTTCACCTGCCAGTTATTTAAAGATTTACCGATTTTCTCAAGGTCTTTTTTGTTGAGATGTGAGAGAGGTTTGTTCGGGAAATTTCGCTCGGCAAAATCCTTGGTAAATCGCTGTGGAATGAACTGGCTTAGGTAATTACCGATGTTCTGATTGCTCGCTCGCCCTTTTTCCAGTAGTTCGATGGCATTTGAGTCGGGGAGAAGGTCGATCGAGATCGATCCGCCGTTACTCCAATAATTTGAGATCTGTAGGATCGCGGGCCCGGAAAGGCCGCGATGGGTAAACAGTATGTTTTCGCGAAAACTCGTCTTTCCGGCCGTTACGACAGTGTCAAGAGAAACTCCTGCGAGCGAACTATAGCTCGAACCGTCGAGAACAAGGGCAACAAGCGACGGCCGCGTTTCGACGATCTTCAATTTGAACTGACGAGCGATGCGGTAACCGAGGTCGGTTGCTCCGATCTTGGGAAACGATAAACCGCCGCAGGCGACGACGAGAGTCTTGGATTCAAATATCCCGTTACTTGTTTCAACCGTAAAGGTGTTGTTCTTTTCGACTCCGGTCACTGAGCCGCCCGTTTTGATCTCAACTCGAGCCGCCCGGCATTCTGCCAAAAGCATTTCAACGATCGCCCGCGAACTGTCACGGCAGAAGAGCTGCCCGAGCTTTTTTTCGTAATATGCGATCTTGTGTTTCTGAACAAGATTGACGAAATCCTGTGGTGAATACCGCGAGAGTGCCGATTTACAGAAGTGCGGATTTTGCGAGATGAAATTCTCGGGCTTTGTGTGAATGTTCGTAAAATTACACCGCCCTCCGCCCGAGATCAGTATTTTCCGGCCAACCTCTGCATTATGCTCCAGAACGAGCACCTTCTTTCCACGCCGACCAGCGGAGAAGGCACAAAATAATCCGGCCGCACCGCCGCCGATGATGATCGAGTCGTACGTCATCTATGAAAGATACCGTTCTTTGATCACTCGAAGATGATGCGTCACGTGGCCGGCCATAATGTAAACCAATGCTCGTACCGAGATCGGATTGTCGCTTGCCGTTCCCATCCGGCGTGAGCCTTCATCAGAGATGTTTTTGACGAGGATGAGATTCGATCGACGCTGGAGGTCAAATTCGTCGAGCAGGTTCGCAAATGGGCGATCATTGGCGTTTGAAGTGGCGATATAGCCGTCCTGCTCAAATCCCTCGATCGGTGTTTTGTCACCGCGCGAGATGCGGAGGATGCGGTATGCGAAGATGCGTTCGCCGTCGATCAGGTGGCTGAGAGCTTCTTTTAGCGTCCATTTGCCCTCGGCATAGGCAAACGTGCCTTTTTCTTCCGGCATACCAGAGAAGATGGATCGCAGCTCGGCCGTCTGACTCTCAAGCACAGGCATTACATTGTTGCCTTCGACGGTCGAGACATAGGTGTTGTAATACGGAGCGAATTCGTTTGTTTCGGGGCGGTTCATAATGCGGTATAGTATCAAAGTCAGCCTGAAAATTCCGCCGCCGTACTCGTTATTCGGAGTGGACGATCTATGAGAAAAAGTTCGATCGCGTTGTTTCTATTGATTTTCGGGGCCTTCGGTGTCGGGTCGATCTTCGCTCAGCACGGCGGGAAAGCCGAGCCGAAACGCATCCAATTCGCGTCCGGCAGATCTAGTGCAGCCTTGAGCGGATCGCTGTCGAACGGTCAGGAAATGGAATATGTTTTCGAGGCCCGGAAAGGCCAGCAGGTAACGATACGCAACGCGACGAAAAGCCTTTTTGATTTCCGTGTATTCAGCGAAGAGAATTTTCCGGACGGCGATTTTGACAGCTCGCCGAGCTACACTTTCGAAATTCCCGAGACGGGTGACTATATGTTCTTTGTCCGCAAAAAGCAGGTGAAAACGCCTCGAACCGCGAGATTTTCGATGACTCTGACCATAAACTAGGTATTTTGCATTTATTTGAGGAGAAATGACTATGAAACGAACTTCACTACTTTTAGGTATTGCCTTTCTTGCATTCGTCGCGTTATCGCAGAGCGGCGTTGGGGCGGTTAACAAGACTTTTTCCGAGCGGTTTGCGGGTGGCCCGGCGATCGGCGATTCGGGAGTTTATAATTTTGACAAGGCTCACAGCTTTATCGGTTTTAAGGTCAAGCACAGCGGGCTGATCGAGGTTCCGGGCTTCTTTCGCGATTTTACGGGAACGGTTAATTTCGACGCAAAAGATATCTCAAAATCGACGGTCGAATTTACCGCGAAAGCGACGAGTGTCGATACTGGCGTTGCCGGACGCGATAACCACCTTCGAACCAAGGATTTCTTTGAAGTCGAAACTTATCCTGACATCACGTTCAAGAGCACAAAGGTCGAAAAAAAGGGTAAAGCTTGGATGGTTACCGGTGATTTCACCATGAAAGGCGTCACGAAATCGATCACGTTTCCATTCGAGATCTCAGGCTGGCTGGCTCCGGATGAGAGGAGCGGCGGCAAGATGGGCATTACGGCCGAGACCGAACTTAACCGTCGGGAATATGGCGTGAATTATCCGAATACAGTCGTTTCTGACCAGATCAAGATCGTTCTGCAAATAGAGGCAGGAAAGAAGAAATAGAGGTAGTTCTTTTTTTGCGATGTGCGGCCGTCCATGCTGGCGGCCGCATTTTATTGGTTCAGATCACTTCTTGCTATTCCCGATCGCCGAGAACGGAATATCGTAGATCGCGTACTGTTCCCAGCCTATCAGGTCGAAGTGCCACCATTCGTTCGGGTTGATGGTGAAGCCGTTGGCTTCCATAAGCTGGCGTAGCTTGTCGCGATTGGCAAGTTCTTCGTCCGTACCGCCGGCGTAATCGGGCGAGGCCCGGTCGGTGAATTCGTCATAGGCTGACGGCATCGGGATCGCTTTGCCGGTTTTTAGGTCAAAGATACCCAGATCGACGGCGCAGCCGCGGTTATGTTTTGAGCCTTTGGCCGGATCGGCGACGAACTTTTTCTGATCCTCGCGAACAACTTCCCAAAACAACTTTGTGATCGACCAAGGTCGGTAACCGTCATAGATCACGATCCCCAAACCCTGTTTATTAAGCCATTTATGCACACGGACGACGCCATCTGCGGCCGGACGCTGCAAAAAGGCGCGTGACTCAGGATAGACGGGCCTGCCGACAAAGTTGTCAGCCGTCGCGTATTTTATATCAAGTTTTATCGTCTTATCGAGCTTTATCAGTTCTATCAAATCGGCCTCTCGTTTGTTTTCCTCTTTCGGCGCGGCCACCTGGCCAAATGCACACGAAAAAAGTGCAAAAAATATTGCCGGAGCAAGAAATTTTAGGTATGTTTTACGCCTTAACATCTGAAGGGAAACTCCGGAATTGAAATTCCGGATCAAAAAAGATATCTTCGAAATTGTAGCGTATGCAGGAAGAAACTAACAAAAAGCGATGTCCCGCCCGCAAGTGGACCAAGCGGGCCGGGATCATTGCATTCGTCTTTTTCCTCGGAAAAGGACTAGTGTGGCTTGGCGTCGCCGCTGCCGGAGCTTACTACGCTCTCAATTAAGGCTTGATCGGAGCTTCCGGCTCAGGCTTATTGTCGTCATCCAGGATCCTAACCTCACTTCCGTATTTCTGATAATCCTTAAATCTGATCAGGTTCCGCGTTTCAAAAACGTTGGATTTCTCGCGCATGGTCAGGCGAACGTCTGATATCGAGGGCAGCAGGAATTTTTCGTCAACGATCTTTACCCATTCGTAATCAATGTTGCGTTTTGCTGTGCGGATCGGGAAATTGGGCGGTATCTCGGTCGCTTCGCTCTCGACTCGCAGCACGCGGCCGTTGTCACGGTCTATCCAGATCCTGCCCTTCATGCCCGTGATCGTAGAATCGGTCGACGAGCCTACAGCTGTTATCACCTGTTTAGCTCGATCTTTCTCAACCGAGAAATCGTAAACAAAGGTTTTATATGTGCGAAGGATGTCGGTTTGCACGACCTCGAATTTGGTCTCGCTTTCCGGCTTAAAGATCGTTGCAAGCATGGTGACGAATTCACCTGTTGAACTCGTGCCGCCGACGCTCTCGTACGATTGCCTCGCTTCCGAGGCATCCTGCAGTAGGCCATTTACCGAGAGAACGCGATAGCTTTCTTCACCGGTCGAACGATAGCTGACAGCTACGACCAGACGATCAAGATTTCGAAAATTATTCGTACCGGCGTATGCGGCCGAACGCTGAATTTGCTGCTTCACGACAAAATCCGGCATTTCTTCGACCGCTTCGAGAGTTTTCTTCCGGGCGTTCTCGATCAACGCAATGGATTCCGACGAAGAGGGGAGTTTGGTCGATTCGGGATTAAGCCGTCGACGTTCGGCTTCTTCGAGTGCTCGTTTCAGCTCCTCATCGTTTGCTCCTTTCGATCGCGTCAGGCTGCGAACACCGTCGGTCACGACGAAATCTATTCCCCGCTTGCGCAGAGCGTCAATAATGTCCGTCTTTCTTTTGGGGTCGGTTTGAAGAGCGTAGAGCAACTTCACATACTCAGACTGAGTAAGCGGTACCGTCTGTGAGAACGCGGATCCGGCAAATAGGGCAAGAGAAATTACGAGGAGAACCTTTTTCATCTATCTAAATGATGCTCTGACGTCTGAAATCGTTGTGTCGGACATTCCGGCTAGGCCGGAAAACCGTGAGCTTTTGTAATAAAACTGCAGTGTAAACGAAAAGCGGCAAAATCTCGATCGAAATTCTGCCGCTTGGTTATGATAACGAATTGAAACTACGGGCTAATTGACCCATTCTTCTTCGTAATTAAGCTGCCAGTGCCTCGTCACCCACCTTTGAGCGGCTGTCATGGCCGTATTTTTCCATTTTTTCATGTTATCTAAAACGGAAAGAGCGGCCATTGGCTTGCTCGGGTCGCGTTCGACCCGAATTACCTGGGTCAGTACCTCGATGATCGTTTTGTTCTCTTCCAAAATGCGAAGACGAACCTCACTGCCAACCGGCGGCAACGTTTCGAGATTGACAAGAGCGCTGGTTTCACCAACATTCTCGGTCATGCCTTCGACATTCACCGTTTCTCCGCTTACAGAATCGACCCAGCTAGCCTTAACAGGCATGCTCGCAATGATGCGATGATGCAATGGCGTCTTGTATGATGATGTAGAGTATTCTACCTGTGCCATTATTTCCCCTTATTCTTGCTCATGATATAAGCGCTTTACTCGTCGAATACATTCCGATTTGTTTGACGCGGGATTAAGTTATTCCATTCTTACAAAAAAGTCAAGTTTCGATGACACTCAAAAAAGCCTTATTTTTCGTGCTTTTTTCGATCAAGCTCCCCGACAACACCATTTTGTAACCGAAAATGATACAAAATGCAATTACTTTAACGCAACCGGCTAAATAAAGGTTGCAGTTTGTGCCTCTAATATCTGTTTATTTCAGGATTCTTCAAGGTAAATTCAACCCGAGTTCACATGGAATTAACTTCCGCACTATATTCTATCGATTGATAACGAGACAGAACGCTCAGGACATAGATTGAGGAACTCAATTTGCGTTCTTATTTATGCACTTTTGCTTTTATAGATCTTGCAGTTTCGCGGTTTTTCCTCTCGCGATCCGTGTGACTGCCTCGAACGGTAAGAATCTAAATAAGTTACGGCGACGTTTCGCCATTGGGAAGAGTATGTTCTCCACAACAACCTTACGTTTATAGAGAACAGAAAATCCGAAATTTAATATAAATATTCAAAAATAATGATAAATGACGGAATTCAGATCCGTCATCGACCCGGAAGGGATTGGAAACTTAATTGACGAGGTCAAAAAAAGAAAATGACTAACAAAAATTTATTACGATCGATGATGGCTGTTGTATTCGCCGTTATCGTTTCAATGTCCGTGACCGCTCAGGTTACGACTTCCGAGATAGTTGGAACCGTTGTGGATTCCGCCGGGGCTGTGATAAGCGGAGCTACCGTTACGGCCGTTCATGAGCCTACCGGCAGCAAATCCACGGGCGTGACCAACGCTGACGGTCGTTTCAGCCTTTCCGGTCTGAGAGTTGGCGGGCCATACACTGTCACTGTCTCAGCCCAGGGCTTTAAACAACAAGTTAGTAAGGATGTGACGACCAGCCTCGGTAACGCCTCGACATTTAATTTCACGATGGGCGTCGCCGAAACCAACATCGAGGTCACCGTGACTGGTGATGAGACATTCAGCGAAGTCCGGACCGGAGCGTCAACGAACGTTTCGAACGAGGTGCTCACCACCATACCGACGACTGGCAGACGCATCAACGATTTTGCTAAGCTTTCGCCGTTCTTCAATGCAACCGGAAACTTTGGCGGGTCAGTCGCGGGACAGGACGCCCGAATGAACAACATTACCGTTGACGGCTCGTACTTTAACAACTCGTTTGGACTTAGCGGTCAGCCTGGTGAACGAACGAACGTTTCGCCCATCTCACTCGAGGCGGTCCAGGAACTTCAGATCAACGTGGCGCCTTACGACGTGCGTCAGGGTAATTTCACCGGCGCCGGTATCAACACGGTTACAAAGAGCGGAACCAATACCTATCACGGCTCTGCATACTTTAACTGGCGTAACGAGACATTCGGCGGGACGGAGAACGGAAATCTCATCTTTAACCGCGGTCAGTCAGACTTTAAGCTGTATGGCTTTTCGTTTGGCGGGCCTCTGCCGTATTTTAATTTTGGCGAGAATAACGGTCCGGCATTTAAATCAGGACGTGACAAAGCCTTTTTCTTTTTTAGTTACGAAAACGAGAACACCTCGCGACCCGCACACAACTTTACGGCGTGTAACACGGGGCAAACATGCCAGACTGGTTCCGTCTCTCGAGTCAGAAGTGCCGATCTCGACGCTTTAAGTGCATTTTTGAGCTCTAGGTTTGGCTACGAGACCGGGACGTATCAGAACTATAATTTCGAGATCCCTGCGGAAAAGTTCCTTTTCAGAAACGACTGGAACGTAAACGACAAGAACAGGCTGACGTTCCGCTATCTGCGTCTGCGCTCCCTGACGGATAACCCGATCAGCACGTCCAGCAGCAGTGCTGGTTTTGGGCGCGGCTCTCAGGGACTTCAGTATCTCAGCTTTCAAAATTCTGGCTACAAGATCAAAGAGGACATTGACTCCTTCGTAGGTGAGTGGACATCGACGTTCAGCTCGAGCCTCTCAAATAGTCTGATCATGGGCTACACGAAACAGGATGAGAGCCGTCCTAACACGACGAAGCTTTTCCCGCTCGTAGATATTCATGACGGTACGGCAGGCACCGGAATCGCTGGTCTCAGCGCAAATACAGCGTATACATCGTTCGGCTACGAGCCGTTTACTCCTTTGAACACTCTCAAATACAACTCGTTCCAGATACAGGATAACTTGGCGTTCTACAAGGGATCGCACACATTCCAGGTCGGAATGAGCTTTGAGAAATATCACTCGCTCAACATCTTCTTCCCCCAATCTCAGAGTATCTATTCATATAGATCCTTAGCAGATTTCTATACGGATGCGAACGCATTTCTGAACGGAACCGTCTCCACGGCAAGTCCGGTGAGATTCAGCGTCCGGTACAACAATATCCCGGGCCAGTCCATTCCCGAACAGCCACTCGATGTCAAGTATCTGGGCGTTTATGGACAGGATCAGTGGAAACTTAGGGACAACCTCAACATCACATACGGCTTGCGCATGGAGGCTCCGTTCTTTGGGGCTACCGGGTTTGCGAACCCTCTCGTCGACACACTCACATTCCGAGATCAGAGCAATAGCCCTCTCAAGCTTAGCACCTCGAAATTGCCCGACAGTAACATCCTCTGGTCGCCGCGTTTCGGCATTAATTACTCGCCGTTAGCGAGTGGAAAGCTTCAGTTCCGCGGTGGCACCGGCGTCTTTTCCGCCCGTCCGCCGTACGTTTGGATCTCGAACCAAGTCGGCAACAATGGCGTGCTTACCAGCCTCGTAACTGGAGATCTCGGGTCGACCCAGACGCCGGCGAGCTTTGCGTACCATTTTAATCCGAACCCTGATGCTTACAAGCCCTCAAGCGTGACAGGAGCACCTATAGCCGGGGCCCAAGATCTGAATTTTGCTTTACCGGACTACAAATTCCCGGCGATCTGGCGATCGAGCGCTGCCGTCGATTACCAGCTGCCTTTCAATCTCGTCGTAGGAGCCGAATTTATCTACTCTAAAGATGTAAACGGAACAGCCTACATAAACGCGAATCTAAGGGCCCCGGAGACGGCGTTTACGGGCGGCCCTGACGTCCGGCCCCGTTGGGTGGCTAACAACTGTGTCGGAACATCGGGCTCAGGTGCTAATGTCCGCGTCAATTGCGCCATTACCAATGCGATCACTCTGATAAACTCCAGCGAAGGTTTTGCTAAGAATATTGCTTTTACGCTAGAAAAGCGTTCGTCGCGTGGCTTCTGGGCGAAGGGCGGATATGCATATGGTATCTCGAAGAACCTGGTTGACGCCGGGTCAACAGCGAGCACGTCGTTCAGCAGCGTCCTCACCTCGAGGGATGCGAACAATCCGGAACTCAGCTACAGCAGCGGAACCTTGGGACACCGAGTCTATGGCTCGGCGTCGTATCACAAAGACTACTTCAGGTTTGGTGGTACAACCATCTCTGCGTTTTGGGAGTCGAGAACCCAGGGCACTAACAGCTACAGGTACTCAAATGATATGAACGGCGATGGGATCTCAGGCAACGACATGATCTACATTCAAAGGGATCCGTCGGAGACTATCTTTGTTGCTAACGGAGCCGTGACAGCGGCAACACAATCGGCGGCTTGGGAAGCGTTTATTGCCCAGGATCCTTACCTCTCCTCGAACAGAGGCCAGTATGCTCTTCGGAATGCGGCATGGTATCCAATGAGGCATCAGCTTGATCTGAGTGTCTCGCAGCAGTTGAAGTTCAACTTCCTTAAGGCGAATCACAAGCTGCAGATCAGGATCGATATGCTGAACTTCGGCAATTTCCTTAACAAGAACTGGGGTGGCGGTGTAACACCTGCTAACAATAACTACCAGCCACTCGTTTACGCCTCAACTGACGCTCAGGGTCGTCCAAATTTCCGTTTGAATTCATTTAGCGGAGCCCTGGTCAACTCTACATACACTCGGCGGAACAGCTTCTCGGACGTTTATTCGTACCAGATCAGCGCGCGTTATTCTTTCTAGGTTCTAACGCATCCACTTGGACTAAAAGGTCGCCTAACAAGGGCGGCCTTTTTTTGTTTTACCGGTTTCGCGATAAACTTGCGGGATGCGGATACTTCAGGTCTCATCGGCAAATACATTCGGCGGCGGCGAGCGGCATTTTGTCGATCTGTGCCGCGAACTCGTGGAGCGCGGCCACGAGGTCTTTGTCGCTCTGCGTCCGAGCAATGAATGGCAGGACCGATTGGATTTTATCCCGCGAGAGAATTTCCTTTTTGTTTCGATCCGGAATTCATTTGGAATGTTCAGCGCCAAAAAGATCGGTAAGTTTATCGAAAAGCAAGGCATTGAGATCGTTCACGCACACGTGGCGCGCGACTATCTTGCCGCAAGCGTCGCGGTTCGCATGGTAAAAAGTGTAAAGCTCGTCCTGACCCGTCACGTAGTGTTTCCGATGAAGCCGTTCCACCGGTTCGCACTCAAGAACGTGGATGCGGCGATCGCCGTTTCGCCTCCCGTGCAGGAACAACTAGAAAGGATCTTTCCGGCTTACAAAGTTCACACAATTCCCAATGGGATCAACGTCGCCGATGATAAGGACGTCGATCACGGAGCTTTGGGGAATGAGTTTCGGGTCTTTCACGACACCCCTACCCATGCTCCGCTTATCGTTACACTTGGCGAGCTTAAATTATTAAAAGGCCAGCGTGATCTCGTTCTTGCTGCAAACGAGGTGCTGAAGCAGATCCCGACCGCTCGATTCGTGGTCGCGGGTAAGGACAACTCGATCGACAAGCGTTTTCGACGAGAGCTGCGGCGATTGGTCAGGGTTTTGGGCCATGATGAGAGCTTTACGTGGCTTGATTGGCTCGACGATATTTCGCCCTTGATGGCAGCTGCCGACCTGTTTGTTTCGCCTTCGCACTCTGAGAGTTTTGGGCTAGCGATCCTCGACGCTATGGCAGCGGGGACGCCGGTTATCGCCACGGCAACAGACGGAGCGAAGCAGCTGATCACCGACCGGAACGCAATTGTGCCCATCAAGGATCCAATAGCTCTTGCCGGAAAGATCACATGGTTCATCCAACATGAAAATGAACGCCGCGTTCTAGGCGAAAAACAAAAACTGCATGCCCGAAAAAATTACGGATTGACCACGATGATCGATGCGACGGTCGCACTCTACGAAGAGATCCTAAACGGGTGATCCGCGGCGGTGCGTATTTCCGCTTTTACTTGATGTAAACCCAGTATTCGGTTTATCTTATGAATATGCGGCAATCTGTTTTGGTCCTCCTAATGACGATGGTGTCTCTAATGAACGCTTATTCGCAAACCGCCGAAAAGCTTGCGTCGGATTGGGATGTACACCATATCTCGACCCTCGCCCCGTCTGACGTTAGGCACGCGGATCTTAAAAAGTACCTCGAACATCTTAAAAAGATCGGGCTAAAGGTCGATCAGGTCGGTATGTCCAACGCCAGCCGCGAGATCTACCAGGTCGAATGGGGAAAAGGCCCTCTAAAGGTCTTTATGTGGTCGCAAATGCACGGTGACGAGCCGACCGCGACCTCGGCCCTGATCGATATGTTCGCGTATCTCCAGAAGCATCGCGATAAAGATTGGGTCAAGAAGATATCAGAAACGATGACCATCCGAGGCGTGCCGATGCTTAATCCGGACGGCCAGGAAATGTACCAGCGTCGCAATCTGCAGGGAATTGATATCAACCGTGACGCCCTTGATCTAAAAACGCCCGAAGCCCGGCTGTTGAAACAGCTGCGTGACGACTGGAACCCCGAGATCGGTTTTAACCTGCACAATCAGCAGGCGTTGACCACGGTCGGACGAGCCCCGAGTCAGGCGTCGATTTCGTTCCTCGTTGTTTATGGAGATGAAGCGAAGACAACAAGCTTCGGCCATGAACGCAATCAGCGGATCGCATCCGCCATGGTCACCGCTTTGCAAAAATTCATTCCGGGGCACATTGCCCGCTACAGTGACGAATGGACACCAACCGCGTTTGGTGACAATTTCTCAGCCTGGGGCACGCCGACGATCCTGATCGAGACCGGAGCTCTTTACGGCAAAGACGAATCGTATCTGGTAAAGATGAACTTCATCGCGTTTATAACCGCCTTACAGTCGATTGCGACCGGCAGTGAACGCACCCAGGATCCGAATATCTACATCAATTTGCCGGAAAACGGCTCAGGCGGACTGGTGAATTTCGTGTTTCGACGAGCCAACATCGTTAGCGTTGTACCACCCTCAGCCATTCCCGTTACGGCGGTTTCCACGCCGGCATTTAAGATCGATACGGCGGACATTTCTGCCGTAACAGAACGTCGCCGCGCAAGTTTTGCGGCACCCGTGAGAATACGAAGTGTCGGAGATCTAGCAGGAGTGCGCGGGCTCGAGGAATACGACGCGGGCGAATTTAACGTTGTTCAGCGTTTTGGCCAGACAAAGCCGGGCGAGCTGGCTGAGTTTTTCTTTTATAAGAAAGGTCGAACCGTTGATTGGGCCGCGGCCGATCTGGAAAAACAGTTTCAACCCGATGCGATCTTCTCAGGCGGCAAATGGATCAAGGGCGAAAAACTCGTTCCCCGAAGGTAGATGAAGGGGTCAGAACCGCCTGCGTGAGCGTGCGAAACGAGGGCAGATTTATAAGAGCTCGATGCCCAGATCAACCAGCTATTAGGCTACTTCGCTGAGAACTTGAGGTTCAAGGCGAGATTTCTCATAAGAATCTAGTAAACTGAAAGGCACGTGCTGACGCTGCTAAAGATCAAAAACATCGCCTTGATCGACGAACTTGCCATCGAGTTTGGCGACGGACTGAACCTTTTGACCGGCGAAACCGGCTCGGGCAAATCGATCATTGTCGACAGCCTGGGGGCCCTGACGGGCGAACGGGTTTCGAACGACCTGATCAAGGAAGGCTCGCCGTTCGCGACGATCGAAGGCTTATTCGCCATTACCGTCGACCAGGAACTGCGATCGATCTTCGACGAAAGCGGCATCGAGATCGAACCTGGTGCCGACACCGACATCATCGTCCGCCGCGAACTCTCAGCCGCTGGGAAGAACCGCGTCTTCATAAACGGCCAGCTCGTTACTCAGGGCTATTTAAAACGCGTCGGCTCGCACCTCGTGGATATTCACGGGCAGGGCGAGCAGGCCGGGCTCTACGACGTCGAATCTCATATCGAGATGCTCGACGAATTCGCCGGTGTCGATGCGGCAAAGGAAAAGGTCGCCGCGGCGTTTCAAAAATGGTCGGCGGTTCGCGCACAACTTTCTTCGCTCGAAAGAGATACTGCCGAAAAGCTCCAACTGCTCGACATCCTCCGATTTCAGGTCTCCGAGATCCAGGCAGCGAATTTACAGCCGGACGAAGAAACGGTGCTCGAAGAAGAAAAGCGTCGGTTGAGTAACGTCGAAAAACTCACGTCGCTGAGCAGCGATGCGTTCGCTCTGCTCTACGACAACGCCGAATCAACCGCCGTAACCCTCGAAAAAGCACAGCGAAAGGTCGCAGAGCTTTCAGATTATGAGTCGCAATTTGCCGAATACGCTGAGGGTATCGCTTCGGCCCGTGCGGTGGTCGAAGACCTCGCTTTTGCCGTCCGCGACTTTCGCCACCATCTCGAATTCTCACCGGAACGCCTGAACGAGATAGAGAATCGACTCGCCGAGATATTACGTCTTAAGCGTAAATACGGCGATTCGGTCGAGGCTGTTCTCGAACATCTTCGCGTTTCGGACGAGCGTCTGCAGAACATAGAGACGGCGGAGTTTCGTGAGGAAGAGTTAAAGAGACAGCTAGATGAGCTTCGCGTCGCTTATGTAAAAGCCGCACAAGAGCTGCATGACAAGCGAAAGGCAGCCGCGGTGAAGTTTGAAAAGCAGGTTGAGTTGAATCTGCAGGCCGTTGCCCTTGAGAAAGCACGTTTTGAGGTCCGCATCGAGGCGATGGACAGCGATTACTCCGCGTTCACGCCGAACGGATTCGACCGCGTTGAATTCTACTTTTCAGCCAATCCTGGCGAATCGCCAAAGCCGCTTGCAAAGGTTGCGTCCGGCGGCGAAGCGTCGCGGTTGATGCTAATAATCAAAACAACCATGAAAGCGAGTGGGCCGCAAAAAACCGCGGTTTTTGACGAAGTCGACGTCGGCATCGGCGGCCGCGTGGCCGAGGCAGTTGGGCGAAAGCTGAAAGATCTCTCGGCGACCCAACAAGTCCTCTGCGTGACGCACCAACCGCAGATAGCATCACTTGCGGACCGTCATTTTACCGTCGAGAAGCAAATTACCGGCGGCCGCACACTCGTAAATGCACGCGAGCTTTCCGAAGCCGAACAGGTCGAAGAGATCGCCCGCATGCTAGCTGGTTCCGAGATAACCGAAGCCGCACGCGAGAATGCGAGGTCAATGCTGGCTGTTGCGGGTCAGAACCGGGAACGATAGTGACTGGTTTTTTTACCGCTATGAATTGCCGATTGCGGTAACGAAGCTTCTTACAAATAATGCCGGATTTAGTTCTGATAGCCGGGAATCCAGTCACTATCGTTCCCAGTTCTGACAGTTTTATGCAATCTGAAATCCTAGCCCAAGTTATTCGCGGCGAAACGGTCGAGTCGATCCATCGCGGACATATCTTTGTCGTTGACGGCGAAGGGAACGCAGTCGCCTCAGTTGGAGATCCGTCGACCGTCACCTACTTTCGCTCGGCAGCGAAGCCGTTTCAGGCTCTGCCATTTATCACGAGTGGCGCGGCGGATGCTTTTGGGTTTACCGAGGACGAGATCGCAATGTCTATCGCCTCTCACTCAGGCGAGAAGATGCATGTCGAACGCGTTGCGCGAATGCTCGATCGGATCGGCATGGCTGAAAGCGACCTTCACTGCGGAGCCCACGCTCCTTTCTACGCCACAGAAGCCGAACGCATGATCCGCGAAGTCGAAACGCCGACGCAGCTTCACAATAACTGCAGCGGCAAACACGCCGCGATGCTGGCACTTGCGAAACACATCGATGCAGACATCGCGACCTACGAACTCTCAGAGAGCCGTATCCAAAAACGCATTTTACGCTGCGTTTCCGACTTCACGGGGATAGCGGAAACCGAGATTGGCCAGGGCATTGATGGGTGCTGCGTTCCAAACTTCGCCGTATCGGTTGCCGCTATGGCGAAAAGCTTTGTAAACCTGGTCTTTCCGCTCAACTTCCATCCGGCTGTACAAGAAGCCACCTCACGCATCATCCACGCCATGATGCGGCACCCCGAACTCATCGGCGGCACAGACCGCCTCGACACAATGCTGATGAAAGCCGCCCCCGGCAAGATCATCTCCAAAGTAGGAGCCGACGGCGTCTGGCTCTGCGGCGTCCTCCCGTCCGACAAATACCCCCGCGGCCTCGGCATCGCTCTGAAAGTCGAAGACGGCGACGATCATCGCGGTCGTCCCGTGATCGCGGTCGATATCCTGAAACAGCTCGATATTTTGGTCGACACTGCTCTTCCAGATCTTTCCCCGATGCCGATAAAGAATCGTAGGGGTGATATTGTGGGGCGAGTAGAGCCTCGATTATCTTTGCCGAAATACTCAGCGACGGAATGAAACGAAATTTTGGCAATTTTTTTGAGCGATGGACGCGCGGAGGCACCAAACTCACAGATGTTGAGTTTGATTTACTCCAACATGCGGTTAATTCTCTTCCGCCATCATTGCGTTCGATTGTTGAAAGCCAGTTCGACTCATATAACCTCGTTCAGCGTGAAGTTGATGGTCGTTCGCTTAATTTTTATCGAATAAAAGGGGGAAAGGTTGATAGGGAGGGCCTTCCGCTGCTCGAGATGTCTGTTGAGGAAGCTCCGCTTATTCGACTCACAGCCACCGTTAATGGAGATAGTAAGCCTATCCATGCCAATCTCCACGCTGTAACCGGACACGTCTTTTGCATGTCGCTAAACCGCCGAGCACCTGCTAAAGGAGTCGTTATGGTGTTGAAAATAAAGCAGTCGTGGCGGTCGAATTTCTGATAGATTCCTGGCGCCTTTTGCTCAGTTCTATCTATGCGGATACACTTTCTCTGAATAGACGGAGTTTGTAAATCAAAGTGAACGCGATAAAACCATTTGAAGCTGCCGATTATCTCGATAATGACGAGGTGATCGCCGAATACCTAAACGCCGCACTCGAAGACCCAAATCCCGATGTCTTTCTAATGGCGATCTCAGACGTAGCTAAGGCTCGGGGAATGAGCAAACTTGCGAAAGACGCTGGACTTGGTCGAGAGAGTCTCTATAAGGCACTGACGCCCGGAGCAAAGCCGCGTTATGAAACGGTAATTAAACTGCTTCGAGCTCTAGGTGTTGAGCTTAGTGCATCGCCGACAAAGGTATGATTCGCTTCGGAGGATTTCGCCAATTTTAAAGTTTGATCCGCAACGATGATTTCGTGTTAAGATTCGGTTACTGATGCACCTGTCAAAATTAAAAAACTTGATCCTCAGATGCACCGTATTCGTCGCGATGGCTGTTATGCCGCTACTGTCGTTCGCCTTGGGCGTGGTCGGTACGTTGCTTTGGTATGAGATATCGCCACCCACAGTTTCGCTCTGTCAGCTTACGAAAAATCCATATTTCTACGCATTTCGCACAATTCGTGTTGAAGCGGAGGCGTATAGCTATGGGGCGGTCTTTATAAGGGACGAAACTTGTAGGATGGATGACATTGCCGCTGCTGGCGTTTGGCGAGCAGAGGGATATGAGTTTTCACCCGACATCGAGATGCTGTTTGCAGAGTCAAAACGTGAAACACACAGTGCCAGAATTCTAGTTACTGGCCGTTTTGATCCTAATGCCACTCGTGGATGTTGGGTGCCAAAAGCGGCTATACATGCGACGAGCATTGAATTGAAATCTGAAATTACTGCTCAGCCTATGACGAAACGCGACGAGTAGCTGCAGTCATTAGGGACGTTCTTAATTTAGACTACTTAAATCCCCAATACAATTCGCCTTCAAGATCCTGATGAGGTTTTAAAGAAGGCCAATCTGCTAAGCAACGACCAAATCAAATTTAATTCGGCGTCCTAACGCGGTTGCTCCTCGCGTCATTGCTTGCATCTGCTCCCTTCAGAACCCGGTCAACTACGGTGCGGCTGTTTCGTTCAATCGCGCCCGGGCTATCTGTTCACCTTCAATTGCTATATGCTCATCTCGGTCAATCAGCCTGTGCCTAAGACTTGATTGGATCGACAAACTGAATCCCCGAAAATCTAGTGAAATCTCGGTCAGTACTGGCAAGCGTTGCCCCGCAGGCGGCGGCCATTGCGGCGAGGTGAGCATCCATTACCAGATTGCCGTTGGCTTGGGCATCGAGGAGTATCTTTGAGAAAAGCGGCCAGTTCTTTTTTTCCAGAAAGACAAGATGGGTATTTTCTAATGTGAGCCACGAATCGACGATGCTTATAGCTGCATCGAGCGTCGCCGGGTTGGTCAGGATGCGCGGATTCGTCACAATGCGTAAGAACCCTGTGATCGTGTGCCATGAAAAGAAAACCTCGTCTTCCAAAAGCGTCTTTTCAAGCCATAGGACCGCCGCCGTGTGGAATTTACTGCCACGGTCATACGCATAGAGGAGCAAGTTTACGTCTGGCAGGATCATCGGCGGTTCGGCCCTTCGGCAATGTCAAGCAATTCCTCTACATTGTCGTAGCTTAATCCCTCTCGGAGACCCAGATTAAACGGCTTGATTTTGAAGGGCTTTCTTTTAGCCTTATCGTTGGAGCTATTCAATCCACGACGAAGAGCCTCATTTACGATCTGCTTAAAGGGCCTCGACGGGTCACTTTCCTGGATCTTTTTTAGACCAAATGCCACGTCATCGTCTATTGTCAATGTTGTTCTCATAACGCGAAGATGATAACAAAATCTACCTAACATTGACAACATCAAAGCATCAACATCCTTGATGTCATGATGCCTTGGCAAGCGTTCGATCCAGCCACAGGTTCGTCAATTTCTCCTGAATACTGTTAGCTTTCAAGCGCTCGTTCAGGTTTTTGAAATCGACGAAATCGAGATGCTGGTCTTGGTTGAAGCAGGAGAAGACGAAGAATTCTTCGCCGGTGTGCGGGTTGACGTGTCTCTGCAAACACTGGGCACAGACCTCTTTCATCATGCACTGCATCGGGCTGTTGATGGAGCCGATGGCGGTGTGGTTTTCGTTGAGGTATGGTTTGAGCGTTGTGTGGCGGGCTTCGCGAACGCCGTTCATCATGCGGTCGGAGCCAATGGCGATTATGCGGTCAACCTCTTTCAGATCAACGGTTTGGCCGCCGAGACGGCCTTCGGAATAGGCGATCATCGCCTGAACGATATTCCCGCGGAAATGCGAATCCTGCGGCCGGTGCGGGACGATCTCTTTGCCAAAATCGGTCGCCCACACGACCTGATCGGTGGCATTCTCGATCTCCTCACGCTTAAACATATCTGCCCCGTCCTTATAACCGGCAAAGTAGATGACCTTGTTATGTTTCTCACGCAGAGCCTTTGCGATCGAGAACAAAACGGCATTGCCCAAACCGCCGCCCGCGAGCAGAACAGTCTCGTTCTCAGTTATCTCGGTCGGCGTTCCTGTCGGGCCCATGACGAGAACTTCCTCGCCCTCTTTCAGAAGCTGGCACATACGTGACGAAGTTCCCATTTCGAGAACGATCATCGACAAGAGGCCTTTTTCTTCATCGACCCAAGCTCCGGTCAACGCTAAACCTTCCATCATCAGACGTTTACCGTCGACGATCGGGGCTGAGGTTTCGAAATTTTGCAGGCGGTAGAATTGGCCGGGTTCGAATTTTTTCGCCTGAAGCGGAGCTTTGACGATGACATCGACGATCGTCGGCGTCAGGCGGTCAACTTTCACGACGTAGGCTCGCAGCTCTTCGTCGAGTTTGGCTTCGAGCTTGTCGAAGATCGCGTCGCGATCCCACTGCGGAAGGTCCCCGCGAGTCGCGAGTTCATCGGCAAAGATCTCAACAACCTTCTCATACCCGTGCTTGGCCGAAGCCATTGCCTTGACGACGTTTCCGGCGTAGGTCGGGTGATTGTCGCCGTAGTAGCTGATGAATTTGCCTTCGTGCTCGTAGCTGGTGAAAAATCCGGCTTCACCCTTTGGCGTTTCAACGACGTGGAGCTTACCATCACCATTCCGCTCAACCTTGAACGGCTGGAAGAATTGCTTCCACTCGTCCATTTTGAACGTTCCGGGTTTTTCTTTCTCGTAAATAACGTTCGGCGAAGTTCCGGCGGCGACGCAGACCGTGTGGGCGGGAAACTCATGCATTTCGCCCGTTTTCTCGAATTTTCCAGTTTCGGCGACGTAATCGAGGCGTTCGAAAATGATCGCCTTCACCGCGTTGTATTCATCCGGCACCGCTTCAGTTGGCGACATGCATTCAACAAAATCGATACCTTCTTCGAGGGCTTTTTGGACCTCTTCGTGATTGAGGCGATAAGCGGGGCTGTCCTGCAAACGCTTGCGATAGACGAGCGAAACGCCGCCCCAGCCTCGTACGAGCGGCACAAAATTCGGTTGTTCACCGGCCGCCGCCGCCCGGGAGCGTTCGGCACGGATCTCGCGGCCGTGTTCGAGGAACTCCTGCAGTACGCGGATCTCTTCTTCGTTAAAGTGCTCGACGACCTTTTCCTCGCCAAAATCGGCGACGACCTGCTCGTATTTTCCGAGCATTTTCTCGACCTGCACGGGATAATAGGCGAACAGCTCGGTCGCGGTATCGATACCGGTCAAACCGCCGCCGATGACAACGGCGGGTAGGCGAACTTGCAGATTCGAGAGCGTATCCTTCTTAAACGCACCAGTTAGCTGCAATGCCATCAGAAAATCGCTCGCCTGGCGAATGCCGCGGATGAGGTTGTTTTTCATCGGGACGATCGTCGGTCGTCCGGCTCCGGTGGCGATGGCGATGTGGTCGAACCCGAGTTCCCAGGCGTCCTCGATCGTCAGAGTTCCGCCAAAACGAATGCCGCCATACGGGCGAAAACGCTTGCGGCGGGTCAGCATTAGCTGGATCATCGTCAGGAAGTTCTTATCCCAGCGAACCGTAATTCCATATTCCGAAACGCCGCCGAAGCCCGACAGGATGCGTTCGTCGAGTTCCTCGGTGATCTCGCTGATGCCTTTGATCGGCTTGGGACACGATTTGCCGTGGTTGCCGGTCCAGTCGGTCGGAAGCGGTTCGATCTTCAGCCCATCGATGCCGATCACGCCGAAGCCTTCGTTCAGAAGGTAATGCGACAGCGTGTAACCAGCCGGCCCGAGACCGACGACCATGACGTTTTTGCCGTTGTAAGGCAAGGCATACGGGCGTTTGGCGTTGAGCGGATTCCAACGCGTCAACAAACTGTAGATCTCGAAGCCGTAGGGCAGCTTCAGCACGTCGGTCAAACTTGCGGTCTCCGCGAGCGGGATGTTGACCGGTTCCTGCTTTTGGAAGATGCAGCCCTTCATGCAGTCGTTGCAGATGCGGTGGCCGGTACCGGCGCACATTGGGTTGTCGATCGTGACGATCGCTAGCGAACCGATCGAGTCGCCCTGCTTTTTGAGCAGGTGCATCTCTGAGATCTTTTCATCGAGCGGGCAGCCCTCGGTTTTGATGCCGAGCGGATTGCGTTTGGCCGTACCGTCGGGCTCGCGAAGCCCGGTCGAGCACGCATCTTTTTCCCGCTCGTGACAGATCATGCAGTAATCGATCTCGTACAGGGCATCACGCATTGTGCCGCGGTCGTCGGTGAGCTTAAAGCCGTCACGCCGCCGCAGGATGTCCTCGCCGCCGCGCATGATGTTGTGCAGGTGCGGCTCCGGGTGGATAAGGTGAACCAGATTCTGGTAATCGAGAGCGTGGGGAACCTTAAAGCTGTACCATTTCTTTGACTTGCTCGCGAAAGCTTTCGCCGACCAAGCCTCGACGAGTTGGAGAGCTGCTTGTACGGTCAGAAGATCGCCGCGGGCGTCCATCTCTAATACGTACTGCGAATAGAGCTTGCCAAATGCCGCGTCCTTCAGCAGCTCGTAGGCGGAGTTGATTTTGGCTACGGTATCGGCGATCGATGGCGTGATCTCACCGTCCTTGCTCAGAACTTCTTCAGCTTCGAGCAGCCTGCAAGTCATCTCGGCGATCGAGAGTTCTTCGTCTCGTACGAGTGTTTCGTCAAATGCATTGCCGCGGAGTTCGGTCAGGGCGATCCAGAGCTGGTTCTCGTTGAGTTCGGCGAGCTGTTCCGGTTTATATTTCTTAGCGGCGCGGCGCTGGACAAAGAATTTGTATTTCCATACCGGATTTTGAACGAGGACATTTTTTTCGAGTTCTGAGCGCTCGCGGTCGATCTTAAAAAGCCGAGCGATGAAATCGGAGAGAAATGGGGCCGAATCCGTGAGGATCTTTGACGCGACCTTTCTTTCGTAACCTTGGCCGCGAGCCGCGATGTATTTGGTAAGTGCGGTGTGGAGTATCTCGTCTTGCTGTCCGACCTCGGCGTAAAATGTCTCAGCCAGTTCTTTGAGCTTGATCGCGTCAAATAGGTCTGCGAAGCTGAACCCGTCTATTCCTAGTGTAAAATTGTTCTCACTGCTTTCCGAGGGTACTGTCATAAGGTCGTCCGGTTACCCGCGATCTTTAGCATGCGGGCAAATCATCAATATATCACCCGCGTCATATCTCCGACAACGAGCCCTGCGATTCACGCTTCTAATCAATATTGTTTGAATATCTACTTATCGGCGAAAAACCGGCAATTGTCGTGAAAATACCCGCCAAATGTGGTATAAAACAAGATTGCGCACGAAAAGATTGGGCAGAAAGGATCTAACAGTAGTATGGAAAACGATCAGCGGTTAACCCCGTTACCAGGTATCAAGAATTTACAGCCGAACACCCATGTGGACTATTCGGCGGGCGGCGGGTACGCAGCTACCTACGAAGATACGCTCGATAACCGGCGTTCGCTGCGGCAGTATTTCCAGATCGTTTACAAGCGTCTGCCGATCATCATCGCGATCACGATCCTCGCGACTGTTGCGGCGGCTATCTATTCGTATCGCCAGCCGTCACTGTTCCAGACCCAGACAAATGTGATCATCGAGCCGCGCAAGCCGCCCCAATCCAAGCAGAACGTGATCACCGTCAATAACGGTGATGACGCCCGCTATTACATGACGCAGCTTGAGCTGCTAAAGAGCTCGGACCTGATGAAACGCGTGATCATCTCGCTTGGTTTTCATCGCGATCCAAATCTTTTCGCGGAGCAGAACCGCGGATTGTTATCCGGGCTGCGTTCGCTCTTCTCGGTCGACAAAAAACCCGCCGAAACGCCTAATACACTTCCGGTTCTCTCTGAAACCTCGACCGACCCTGAAAATAAGGTCAAGGTCGCCCTGACGCCTGAGGAAGACGCACGAGCTTCAATGTATGCGGGAATGTTCAATGTAGACGTAGTTCCGCTGAATCAAACGAATATCGTAACGGTCAGGGTTACAAGTACCGACCAGGTGCGTGCACCTAAGGTCGCGGACGGTATCGCAAAGCTCTTTATCGAAGAGAACGAAGAGCGCGAGATCGGTACCAGCAAACAGGCATATGACGAGCTTGGCAAGTCTATTGAGGGGCTCAAGGCAACGATCGCCCAGCAACAGAATGATTACATCGCCGGCGTCAAAGCAAGCGCTTTGGGAATGGGCGATGCTAAGGGCGAGGTTCGTGCCGGTAACCTGGAAGGCCTGTTGACACTCTGGCGCGAAGCGTCGAAGGAAACAGGACAGATCGAGGCAAAATATCGATCTGTTTTGAATGCAAAGGGCGGCGATATCCTTGCAGTGGCGCCTGATAACGCCGCAATTTTAAAACTCCGTGAGGAGAATATGAAGGCGCAGTATGACCATCGCAAGCGCCTGGAAGCGATCGATACGAAGATCGATGAAAGGAACGAGAAGCGGAAGGAATTGCTCGCCACCAAGACAGAACTGCACCCTGCCGTCGTCACTATCAATGAACAAATTGCCGAGCTAAAAGCACAAAAAGAGCGAATTGAGCAAGAGGTCGGTGTAAAGATAAAAAATGACGCCAAGGCATTAGAAACGAACGCTGCTAAAGAATTGCTGGCTTCGTTGAAATCGCAGCTCGACGCGGCGCGAAATCGCGAAGCAAGACAGAAAGAGCTGTTTGAGATCGCAGCCGGACAGGCAAACAGTGAAGGTGTTGCCGAGACTCGGCTCGGGACACTTAAGAGCGAACTCGATGCAAACCAAAGGCTTCTGGATACCTACACATCGCAGCAGAAGCAGCAGGAACTGGCGCTCTCGACCGACCGTCCTAATAACATTAAGCAGCAAGGCCCGGCACCTGCGGCCGGACAGATCGGCCCGGCTCGAGGCCGCAATATCTTGGTCGCTCTGCTGCTCTCATTTGCCGCAGGGATCGGCCTCGCGTTTTTGCTTGATTTCCTTGACGATTCGGTACGGACCTCGGACGACATTAGCCGTCATCTAGGTTTGCCGACGCTGGCGTTGATACCGCATTCGCTGAACACGGACAAACGCAAACTGCTCGCGGGCAAGGGTGGTGCGAATCAGGCGGGGCCGTCGACAGCACTCGTGACATTGGACGAAAAAACATCGCCCATCGCCGAGGCTTATCGCCATCTTCGTACCTCGCTGCTCTTCTCAAGTGCGGGCAAACCGCCCCAAACTATTCTGGTCACGTCGTCGCAGCCTTCGGAAGGTAAGACGACGACGGCGATCAACACGGCCATCACGCTTGCACAGGGCGACGCCGACGTTGTTATCATCGATTGCGACCTTCGCCGGCCGCGTCTGCACAGCCATTTTGGGCTGGATAACCAACGCGGGCTGACCAATTATCTCTCGGGGGACAAACAGACCGAAGGCCTGATCCGCACATATCCCGATCTGCCAAAGCTCAAGATCATCACCAGCGGCCCGATCCCGCCGAATCCGGCCGAACTGCTCAGCTCGAACGAAATGCGTAATCTGCTGACGTTCCTCTCGGGCAAATTCAAGCACGTGATCATCGATTCGCCGCCCGCGATCTCCTTCACCGACGCCTCGATCCTTTCGACGTTGGTTGATGGCGTCGTGCTCGTCGCCATGGCCAATAAGAGCTCGCTTCACCTCATGAAGCAGTTCAAGCAGCGCGTCAGCGCGATCGGAGCCCGAATCTACGGCGTCGTGCTGAACGGCATCAAAGCCAATTCGACCGAATACTATTATTACGGCTCGGGCTACTACAACTACTATTCACGTCCCACAGACGACGAAACAACTCCGCTTTTAGAGGATGTGGAGAAGTAGGCGAAAAGCAAGAACAAGAAGAAGTAACCACGAAAAAGCACCAAAGGGACACGAAAAGGGGAATATCTCATTTTCGTGTTCTTTTTGTGTTATTTCGTGGTTTCTCTCTTATTCTCCTAACTTTTCAAACACCCTCGTTCATGTGTTTGGACGCGTATAAAATTAGGCATATACTGTCTGTCGTAACACCAAGATCCAATTAGAAATGCGTCCGGCTTTTGTCCCAAAATGGCTCGACGCAACTGTTTTGTCACAGCAACGACAAGGAATATTTATGAAAAACATTGCCCATTCAAAACGCACATCGCTTTGGCCGATATCACTTATTATTCTCGCAACTTTCGCCCTGATCGGCGTCGGCGTTCAGATCTCGACAACGAACAGCAAAGCCGCGGCGGACGATCGTGCAGACGGTGCGCCGCAGTATCAGATCTTTGACCTCGGTGTGGTGCAGGCGGGCGATACGGCTTCGCAGGGGTTTGGTGTTTCGAACGGCGGCGTGGCGGTCGGGCGGTCGTTCCGGACCGGAGCGACGCAGGCATATAGCTGGACGCAGAGCGGCGGCCGCGTGGCGTTGCCTAATCTGGCGGGTCGGAATTTCGCCGTCGCGAATAGTGCGAATGACAACGGAATCGTCGTTGGAACGGGAGCGACGACGGCATTTGGGTCCGGCAGGCTTCCGCTGGTGTGGCAGAATGGCGTTGTCTCACAGCTTCCGCTCCCGGCGGGCGAAACGCTTGGCGATGCGAACGATGTGACGACTTCAGGAGTTGCGGTTGGCTCGGTCAATGCCGGAACTCTGCAGCGGGCGGTGATCTACAGTGCCGGAGTTGCGACCGTGATAACGCAAACGACTGCGACCGGATGCTTTTTCACCACCGCGTTCGGCATCAACGATTCGGGCCGCATAGTCGGCCAGGGCATCGACCCAAATAATGCGGCACGAAATGTCGGCATCGTTTATGACATGAGCAGCAACACGGCCACCGAGGTTGGTGCTCTGCCCGGATCGAACGGAGCCCTCGCGTTCGGCGTCAGCAACAGCGGTTTTGTAACAGGCTCGAGCATGCTCAATCAAGGCTCAGGCCTGCCGTTCCGTTGGTCGCCATCGGGCGGAATGGTCGCTGTTCCGCTGCCGGTCGGCACAACTCAGGCCTCAGGCAGAGGCGTTAATTCCGCCGGCTGGGTTGTCGGCACGGCTTCGTCGGCATTCGCGATCCCGTTCGTCTGGAACGGCACGACCACTTATCGCCTCCAAGACCTCATCCCCGCAAACTCCGGCTGGGATCTCTCGACTAACACTTCGTCATCAGCTCTCGGGATCAGCGATAACGGAATTATTGTCGGAACCGGCGTCTTCAACGGTGCGACCCGCGGCTATGCGATGGTTCCGGTCGGGGTAACACCGACACCAACGCCGAGCCCAACGCCGACAACATTTCTCGCCTTTGGCTCAACGACTTACAAGCAAGATGAGTCGCAATCTATAGACGTTACGATCAACAGAACTGGTGTGACGACCGGTGGCACAACGGCGTTCCTGACGCTAACGTCGACCCGAGCGGTTATCGGAACAGCGGGTTGCGGAACAGGAGCTGACGTTATCAACATGACGGGGAACGTAATTAACTTTAACCCCGGCGAAACGTCTAAGACCGTCACGCTCGGCTTGTGCGGCGATCTCAGTGCGGATACGGACGAGACGGTCAACCTGACGCTCACTAACGTGACACCAGGTGCTTCTGCCCCGAACAGTGCGGTACTGACGATCAATGACACGGCGAACCAGTTCAAGAACCCGGCTGCGATCTCGATCATCCAGGGCACGGCCGCAGGGCTGTATCCGTCGCCGATCGTGGTCACGGGAGCAACGACGAACGCCTTCCGCATCAGAGTGACGCTGTACGATTTCTATTCGACGAAGCCGGATAATCTCGACGTGCTGCTGGTCGGCCCGAACGGAGCGAAATATGCTCTGGTCGGCGATGTCGGCGGACCTGTCGCGATCACGGAAGCCGGAGCGGTCACACTGACCCTGGCGGATTACCCGAACGCAGTGCTGCCTGACTCAGGTCCGCTGGCAACGGGTATCTTCAAGCCAACTACATGCGAGACGCCCGTAACGAACTTCCCGGCACCGGCACCAGCCGGGCCGTATGTCGAACCGGGATGCGTGGTTGCGAGAACGAATGCCCAATCGCTTTATGGAAACTTTGCCGGTGTTACGGCAAACGGTACGTGGAACCTCTACATCCGCGATGACAACGGAGTCGCAAGGCCGGAAAACGTGGATGAACTCACTGGAGAACTGAAGGGCGGTTGGGGTATTGAGCTGCTTCCGTCAACGGCAACGGGAATCGATATTTCGGGGCGTGTGTTGTCGCCGGATGGGCGTGGGCTGCGGAACGCGACGGTGACGATCACGGATCCGCAGGGCAATCGGCGGACGGCGACGACGGGGTCGTTTGGGTACTACAAATTCTTCGACGTCGAGGCCGGATCGAGTGTCGTGATGGAAGTCCGCTCAAACCGCTACCGCTTCTCCTCGCGGCTGGTTCAGGTTCTCGATACGATCACGGATCTGGATTTTTCGGGGATCGAATAGATACTGGGCGAAAGCCCGCAGTTACATGCAAAGGGCGAAACATTCAACTTGAGTGATTCGCCCTTGCTTACGCGCGGGCTTTTGCATCACTGATCTAGCCGCCGCATCTGTCTGAGCAGAACGTCGGCGTAGAATTTCGGGGTGTTGATGTTTTTCATCACGACCTTGCCGCCGTCGTCGCTGGCGTTGTCGATGGTCAGGTTGCCGAAGCCGAGCATTCGCTGGAGCATCGTCGATGAAACGGTGACGTCCTGAATGCGCCGGATCGGAACGCTGCGGGTCGTGCGGGATATAAAGCCTTCGTCGATCTCGAGCTTTGATTCTGTGAGCTTGTAGCTGACCATCTGCCTTTTGAAGTGATAATATGCGGGGATCAAAAACAGCAGCAGGCCAATAAATACCGACAGCCAAACCGATATCCAATTCGAAAGAAAGACGCTCGTAAAAGCCGCTAAAAACAAGGCGCCGAGAGCCGCGAGAGCATAGCCGACCTTCACGAACATCAGTGTCGGGCTGATCGCGAATATCTCGGCTTCCTGCGAATCAGTATCCGCATCGCCGCCCATCGAGGCAACCGCACCGTTTTCGCGAATCGCCACGCGGGTTTCTTCCTCTACCTCGAAAGACTCGCCGCATTTCCGGCAAAACTTTGCCGTCTCTAAATTATCCGCCCCGCATTTGATGCAATACATACGCTTATCTTCTCCGAGCAAATGATACTCCACAAACGATCTGACGGACAATCATTCGCAACTATCGCATTGGAACCAGTGATCCAAAAAAAAACGCGGCCGGTGCGTCCGGCCGCGGATGTCGATGGCGACTAGTTGGAGAAGAATTGCTCGTTGAGCGGAGAACAGACTAATTTACTAACCTCATCCGGCCATCGGGAAGTTTGACCGCCATTGCGTTCTGCTGGATCGTGAGCGGCGGAGCTTCATTTTTTGCCAGCTGAGCGGCTGTTCTATTGTTCACCCGCGGCATCGTGCTCGCGAGTGCGGGATTTGAGATCGAGCTGTATCTCGCTGAAATACGACGGACGTATTCGCGGGTCTCGTTATAAGGCGGAATATTATTTCCGTATTTCATCACCGCGCCTTCGCCCGCGTTGTAGCCTGCCAGGGCGAGATTTACATCCTGGCCGAACATATCAAGCAGCATTCTCATGTACTTAACGCCGCCCTCGATATTTTGTTTCGGGTCGTAGATATTAGACACCCCGAGACGTCTCGCGGTCGCGGGCATGAGCTGCATCAGGCCGCTCGCCCCTTTGTTTGATGTCGCTTTGAGCTTGAATGACGATTCCTGATGCATCTGAGCGTATATAAGCAGCGGATCGATCCCATAGCGTCGGCTCGAATCGACAATGTAAGAATCGTGTTCGGGATTTCCGGTCGTAAACCCCTTCATACCGTTATTTGTGCCCATGGACATCGCTGACGAACGTGTACCGTAGCTCGTTCCCTCACGCTCAGCGAGCCCCTCGTAAACGTTCATGTTTGACGATCTCGTGTTTTGCTTTGCCTTTGAGGCGTTGACCGGAGCCGACATGCCGGTTGGCATCAAATACCGCTTGCCATTTACTAGTTTCGTGCTGCCGGACGGCGTTGCGTAGGTGACTGAACTGGCGGATGGCCCGCCTTTGGCTGAGGTTTGTATGTATGCGGGTTTTACGACCTGAACACCGTGGGAAGTGTCAAAATTATCAAAAAAACGTGGGCGGTCCTGCGACAAAGCGGGAGTCGCTAGCAGTAGGCAGATGAGTATTGATAGGTGTGATTTTTTCATTGTGGATGGGGATAGGTAGACGGGTATCCATCGAGTTCGAATGGCCTTTTTTCTCGGCCATGACCCTTTCACCTATTTAATAAAAAAGCGCAAGCTTGCATTGTTTCCACAAATTACAAAAATTTTTAACATTGTTGTGGCAATTGTAGCTGGTAGTGGGCAGAGGTCGGTGGTCAATGGTATTCTCTTTGGTGATAACTGACATTTGATCATGCTTTACATTTCGCAAATCCTTAACCGGCCGATCTTTGATATCCGTGATGAAAAGATCGCGGTGATCAAAGATGTGATCGTGAAATACGGTGAGGAAGAACATCCGCCGGTGATCGGCCTGGTTGCGAGGTACAGCCGCCGAAATTTCTTTATTCCGAGTCGTGATTTTCAGAACCTGGGTTTGCACGGGGCTACGATGACATCCGCAATACTTAATCTGACACCCTTTGTTCGAAGGGATGGCGAGGTCTTGTTGGGTAAGGACGTGCTTGATAACCAGTTGATCGACGTCGACGGCAAACGCGTGGTTCGTGTGAACGATGTGCAGCTAATCGAGGCGGGCGATATGTGGCGTGTCTCAGGCGCAGATGTGAGCCTGCAGGGGTTCGTTCGCCGCCTGATGCCGAAAGGCTTTTACGGCAGCGATCGGCCCGTTGAGGTCATTGACTGGGCCGACGTAGGATACCTCGCGACCGATACGGCGACCGTGACGGTGCAGCTTAAATCTTCGAAGGATAAACTTTCCCGGCTTCATCCGGTCGAGATCGCCCAACTCGCTGAATCTCTTTCCCCTATTCACCGAACTGAGGTCGTCGAAAGCCTCGATGACGAGATCGCGGCGGACACTCTCGAAGAGATGTCCACGGAGGCTCAGGCACGCATCCTCGAAGACATGGACGAAGAGCGGGCAGCCGACATTCTGGAAGAAATGTCACCCGACGATGCTGTCGACGTCCTCGATGAAATGGACGATGAAAAGTCGGAGCAGCTTTTCAATCTAATGGAGGAAAATGAGAAGGCAGACGTAGCGGAATTGATGCGGTTCGAACACGATACAGCCGGCGGCTTGATGACGACCGAATTCGTTGTTTTCCCAAAGCACCTGACCGTTGGTGAGACCATTCGAGGCCTGCGCGAAATGGCCGAGACGCCGAACATGATCTATTACCTCTACGTGGTGGAGGAAGAAGATTCATGGAAGATCTGCGGCCTGATCTCGCTCCGTTCGCTGATTCTCGCCGACCCGAACCGAAAGCTTGAGGAAGTGATGCGTACCGATTTCCGCTTCGCCCACCCGTCCGAAAGTGCCGAGGATGTTGCTCAGACGATCTCCGAATACAATCTGCTCGCCCTACCCGTCATCGACGACGAAGGCGACATCGCCGGCATCGTAACGGTCGATGATGCGATGGAAATTCTCCTGCCAAAAAATCTCCAACGCCGTTTGCCGAGGCTTTTTAGCTAAACTCCGAATTGCCTAAGATGATGGTCGATGTGTTTGTGGACGAGCAGAGCCCATTCCTTCGCCGTCATTTTTCCGAACATCGGATGATATTTGCATTCGCTATCGACCGGCGCGTCGCCGAGTTTGTTGATCAGATCGACGAGCTTCCCGCGATCAGCATCAAATTCCTCGGGCTTGCGTCCATTGGCCTGCTGATCAAAATCGGCACTCACCTTAACCTCCTTCGGCATCGTCAGGACGTACAGAATAAGCGGCTTGATAAACGTTCGCGACGCAAACGTACTCTTGTCCGGGAGGCTCGCTTCAAATGGAAATTCGCCCGCCTGAACGAGATGCGACATCATTTGATTCACATTCATCCGGCCCCAAAGCGGGGTTTCATCACCTTTTAACTTGCTCAAACGGTCGATCAGGCTCGAGCGGTTGGCTTCATTTCTGATAGTTTTCATTGGTCTCGTATGATCCTGTTCTCAAACGCGAAAAAGCGATAACTTCGGAAAAGCTGCGCGGTAGATCCCGTCGTCGAGAGTCAAAAGGCTGTGCCCATTTTCGAGAGCGTGAGCGCCTATGTAAAAATCTGTCAAAATGCGTCGAGCTTCGCCGGATCTCCCGCGCCGTCGGCGTGCGGCATATTTCTGAAAAGCCGAAGCCGCAGTTCGCCAAATGGCTTCGCTACTGGACCAATTGACCACGATCTCAGCATCGTCGAGAAAGTTATTAATAAACTCCTCAGTACGTCCAGGCCCTGCCAACAATTCGCCATAAACCGCACCGCAAATCGCGATACCGCCGCGCGACGCCGCTTCATCAAGCAGATCGAGAGCGGTTAGGTGATCGCGTTCGTCGGCATCCCAAAGAGCGACAATGACGTTCGTATCAACAGCCGATATCATTCCGGATCTCGAAGGCTGCGAACGTAGCTAATGACGGCCTCGCGACCCTTGCCAATACCCGGATTTCCAATTCCGGCATATTTTGCAAAACGACTCTCTCGCTTTTGCGGCCTAACGGTCATCTCGCCGCCATTCTGTTCGAAAACCAATTTGTCGCCTTCCTTAACGCCGAGTGCCGTCCTTACCTTGAGCGGTATGGTGATCTGCCCTTTGCTGGTTATTTTTGCGCTTGATTGCATTTTCCTTCCCCGATAATCCTTACTTTATCACGGACTGCCTTACTTTGTATAAATTATTTCGAACATGCTGCCCTAGTGATCCCGCCTCAACTCTGGGCATCGTTTCATAATTAATTTCTATTCCGGGATCCCGACTCGTTTGACCAATTCCTTAAATCGCGGGTCGTCTCGCACGAAGTCCCAGGTTTTATTGACCTTTCGTAGGAGCAACGGCCTTTCACGCTCGTCATACGCTTTGTTTAGATATTCGATCGTCTGATCTTTGTCTTTGCCCCAACCATTTCATCAGCTTCTATTCCGGCAGATTCATCCGTTTCAGCAGATCCTTAAATCGCGGGTCGTCGCGGAGGTCGTCGAAAAGCGGATCGACCTTTATTCGCGACAATTGCTCTTTCGCGGCAAAACCTTTCTCTAGCGCGGCAAATGCCTTGTCCTTGTCGCCAAGTGCTCCATAAATCGTGGCGGCATTTGACGAGTCTGAGAACGTCGGATCTGAACTGTATTTTGCGAGAATCGATTCAGCCTCACTACGGCGTCCGCTTTTTGCGTAAGCGTATCCGCGAAAACGAGCTAATATTCGCTGAGAAACTTCGTCACTCGGCGCTTTGTCTATAAGCTCGATCGTCTCGGCATATTTCTTATTCGCACAGTAGGCATAAGCAAGCCAAAAACGGCCCGAAATAAAGTTAGGATCTAGGTCGAAAGCTTTCTTTGCCAAGTCCAATCCCAATTCGCTTTGCCTGTCAAAGAGATACGCCCCGGCGAGGTTTGCCTGCATTATCAAAGATTGGGGATCCAATTCGACGGCAGTTTTGATCTCACGGATCGAGTCACCGGTGCGGCCGATGTACTGGAGGAAAATGCCGTACTGGTAATGTGAGCCTGCGTTTTTTGGATCGATCTCCAGAGCCTTCCTATATTCACGCTCAGCTTCGGGCCATTTCAATTCCTTCGAAAGCGATATTCCGATGACTGTGCGTGCCTCGGCCAGATTCGGGTCTATCTCTGCGGCCCTGACGGCGGCATCCTTTGCCCTCCTTAGACCCTCTTCCATGGAAAATGAAAAGAAGGAACTTCCCATCCCTAATTGGTACGCATAGCTCAGACCTGCGTAGGCCAGGGCAAAGTTGGGATCGAGCTTTATCGACTGCTCGTAGTAATCAATGGCCTTGTAAATGTCATCTTTTGATCGTTTGGCTAGATGATACTGGCCCCTAAGATAAAGTTGATAGGCCTCGTCATTGTTGGTGTATTTCTTCGCCAGCTTTTGCTCGCTTTCGCCCGACAGTTTTAGCTGCAGTTTGCCCACGATCTCGGTGACGATCTCGCGTTGGGTGGTCAATAATTCCGAAAGCTTCCGTTCATATTGCTCGCCCCACAGAGACTTGTTGTTGCGGGCATCCACTAGCTCGACCGTGATGTTCAGATTGTCGCCCCGCTTGGTAAGTCGTCCGGTCATCACCGCATCTACGCCAAGTTCGGAGGCGATCTTGGCAACATCAGTCGATGCTCCTTTATAACGCATCACCGAACTCGTCGGGCTGACCCGCAGATCAGGGATCTGCGTCAGCCGAAAGATCACCGATTCCGCCAAACCGTCAGACAAATAATCCGTGTCGGCATCCGAATTCCGATTCTCAAACGGCATCACGGCGATGGAATTGATCTGTTTGGAACCAGACGCTGAGAAATATCGATAGCCAAAGAATCCGCCAACAAGAATCAGAACCGCCACAACCAACGCCGCCAGTGGCTTCGCCGCCCTATTTGCGGAAAAGCTCTGCTTTTCCGAAAGACCACTCAAAGATTCCTGAGGCTCCGCCTCCGATCCGCGAGGCAAAACAGCGGTCTGTTCCGTCGTATGAATCTGTGCACGAGTCGGAGCTTCGCCCGGAGCGGCCGTCGCGTGCAAGATCGCGGTTTGCGGTTCGTCCGATGGGAACCCAGTCGCTATTGCTCCCGGTTCTGACACGGAGGCCGTCGCCGGGCCTTCGAGCAGCGAATTGCCATCATCGAGACAATACAGCAAAGTGTCGTCGTAATAATCCCGCCTGCATTCAGGGCATCGTTTCATAAGATTCTATTCCGGCAGATTCAGGCGTATGAGCATTGCCTTGAATCGCGGCTCGGTGCGCAGGTCGTCAAGTTCCGGCATAACTGCGTAATAAGTCGGATATGGTCCGCGGTCGTCAATGTCCTTTTCGAGCCAATCCAAAGCTTCCTTTTTTTCGCCAAGCCCAATGTGGATCACCGCAATGGCGGTGCCAGGAACGTATCGCTGTGAAGATGCCTGCTTTAACTCGGCCAGGAGTTTAACCGCTTCATCCCGCTGTCCGGATTTTGCCAGAAAGAACCCCAGATCTCCTTTTCCGAAGCTAGAACCGCTCAGTTCAATATACTTACGCATTTCGGCTATTGCTTCCGGTTTCATGCCCTTTTGCCAATGCGTCAAACCCAAGCCAGAGAAGGCGTTGGCAAAATTCGGGTCGAAAGAAAGAACACGTTGATATTGAACGATCGCCTCGTCATAGCGGCGGGCGTAAAGTAGTACGTCACCGAGATTTGTTCCAATTATTGGAGAAAGCGGATCCAGCTCCTCGGCTCGCCTCATCGCCGCAATGGCCTCGTCAAACCGTTTCGTCGGGTAAAGCACATCTCCACCGAGCCAGTGATAGGCAGTCGCGTAGTTCGGATCGAGTTCGATGGCCCGGCGGATCTCCTTTTCCCCCGCAACCCGATCGTATTCATAAAAGGTAAAATACGCTTCGAGAGCGGCGTGTGGAGCTGCTAAGGAATCGTCCAGTTCTAATGCCCTCAAAGCCGCCGCTTTTGCCTGTGGCATACTGTCTTTTGATGAGGCGACGTTATACTGCGAAAAAAGAGCGTACGTTTCGGCCAAACCTGCATAAGCGAGTGCGTAGTTCGGGTCTTTCTCGATCGCTTGCTTGAAAAATTCAGCCGCCTGCTTGAGCGATTCGACCGTTCGTCTGTTCCAGGCAAAACGGCCTTTCAAATATAGTTGGTACGCATCGTTGTTGTTTGTGTACTTCTTTGCAAGGCCCGTCTCTTCGCTGGAAAGCTTTAACTGCAATTTTTGAGTTATCGCCGCCGCGATCTCACGCTGCGTTGCGAGCAGTTCAGACATCTTGCGTTCATACTGCTCCCCCCACAGCGATTTGCCGTTGCGGGTATCAACCAGATTTACGCTGATGGTCAAGTTTTCGCCGCGTTGGGTGATGCGTCCTGTCATCACCGAATCAACTCCCAATTCCTTGGCGACGGTCTGCGGGTCGGTTTCCTTGCCTTTGTAACGAAAGACCGAACTCGTCGGGCTGACTTTCAAATCGGGAAGTTGCGAAAGGCGATAGATCAAAGATTCCGCCAAACCATCGCTCAAGTATTCGGAATCTGCGTTACCGCTCCGGTTTTCAAAAGGCAGAACGGCGATCGAATTGATCGGCCCACCTGCTGCAGGTTTGAGATATCGATAACCAAAGAACCCGCCGAGGACGATGACCGCAAGTGCGAGCGGAGCCAAAATGAGACTTTTATCAAACCCAGGCGCCAAGTCAGGACCACCTGCGGTAGCGGGTGGTTGAAGAATCGCGGTTTTCACGTCCGTTCCGTCTGTAGTCCCTGTCAAACCGCCCGCTATCGCAGGGGGTACCGACAAGATCGCTGTCGCCGGTTCATGGCCCGACGAGGCCGTCGCCGGACCTTCGAGCAGAGCATTGCCGTCATCCAGACAATACAGCAGAGTATCGTCGTAATAATCCCGCCTACATTCAGGGCATCGTTTCATAAGATCCTATTCCGGCAGACCCATCCGTTTGATAATGTCCTTGTATCGAAGGTCGTCGCGGAGCGGCTCCCAACCTGGAGACCATCGGATCTCTGGCAAAGAAACAGTACGTGACGATAAATCCTTTTCCAGCCATTCGAATGCCTTGTCTTTGTCTCCAAGACTGGCGTAGACGATCGCGAGGTCTTTCCCCTCCGCTTGTTTATTCCTGTATCGCTCCTCCAGCTCCTTGATCATCGCTTGGGCTTCTTTTGTTCGGCCTGAGACTGCATACGCGACGGCGAGTTCCCCAAAAGAGTTCGAATTCCGACCGACGAGCTCGATCGACTTCTGGAATTCGGCGATCGCCTCATCATTGCGTCCGGTTTTCAGATACGACCAAGCGATAACAAAGTGGCCGCCCGGGAAATTCGGATCAAGATCTATGATCTTTTGGCAAAGTTCAATAGTGGCCTTGTGATCATTTTTCCTTCGATACGTCTGAGCGAGGTTCTGGCTAATGATGCTGGACATCGGGTCGAGCTCGTGGGCGCGCGTTATCATCGCGTCCCCTTCGTCATTTCTCCCCAAAGCAAAAAGGAGGATCGAATACCAGTGATACAACGTCGGGTAATTCGGATTGAGTTCGAGAGCTCGTTTGAATTCAGTTTCTGAGTCTGCCCACCGCCATTTGCTGTAATAGACGTTGCCGAGCGTGGCGTGCGGTTCGGCCAACTGCCCGTCGATCGCGATAGCCTGCCTGGCAAACCCTTCGGCACGTGACTGCGAATCCGCCGGAGCGGTTGGTATGTAGTTGGGCAAAAGTGAATAACTGTCTGCCAAGCCAGTAAATGCCAGGGCATAACTAGCGTCACGGTCGATCGCGATCTGAAACTGTTCTATAGCCTTGTACATGCCTTCAGCGGTTCGTTTGTTCCAGAAGTACCGGCCTCTGAGGTAGGCCTGATAAGCTGCAGGATCAGCCGTTGCCTGCTTAGATACTTTGGCCTCGTCAGCCCCGGAAAGCCGCGGCGACAGCTTGGCAGAAACATCTTTCGCGATCTCGCTTTGAAGCGAAACGACCTCGGCTTGCCGCCGTTGGTATTGTTCGGTCCAAATCACCCGGTTCTTCTGAACATCAACTAATTCCAGACTCAACGTCAAAAGATCGCCGCGCTGGATCACACGGCCGTTGAGAATCGCCTGTACATTCAGTTCTTTGCCGATCGTCTGGAGATCTGCGTCCTTGCCTTTGTAGCGAAACACTGCCGCCCGCGGTCGTACATCCATGTTTGGCAGACCAGACAGACTCTTGATCAGTGTCTCGGTCATTCCATCGCTCAAATATTCAACATCCGCATTCCCGCTCTCATTAACAAACGGCATCACGGCGATCGACTCGATCTGCTTGGCAGGCGTAATGTATCGATATCCGAAAAATCCACCGAGAACGACGATCGCGAGCACGAGCGGAGCGAAAAACAAACGTTTATCGAACCCGCGAGGCTTCGCGGCAACATCACCCATGCTTGCGGGCAAGATCGCCGTCTGGTCGGTCATTTGTATCTGTGCTCGCGTCGGAGCCTCGCCCGGAGCCGCCGTCGAGTGCAGGATCGCGGTCGCCGGTTCATCGGGCGTTAATCCATAGACAAGTTCAGTCCCGTCGTTCAGACAGAAACTCAGCGTGTCGTCGTAATAATCGCGTCTGCATTCAGGGCAACGTTTCATAGAATTCTATTCCGGTAGATTTACGCGTTTGAGCATTGCCTTAAATCGCGGATCATCACGCAGGGGCCGCATATATAACTCGACGCTGAGCCGATGCATTTCCCAATCGCGTTCCTCGAGTGCCTTTTCCAACTCAGCGAACGCTTTGTCCTTCTCACCCAAAGCACCATAGATCGCAGCGATCCGGGCCGCCGCCACCCACTCGGTTTTTGCGAGTTCCCGATACCGGGCGATCATTTCGTCCGCTTTGTCGCGGCGTCCGGCTTTGGCATAGGCAAATCCCGCATCACGAATGGCCATTTGGCTATTCGGTTCATCTTGCAGCCATTTCTCACATATAGCTATCGCTTCATCGTACCTGCGCATTTCGGTGAGGACCGATGCAAGCATCCATCGCGAAAGTAGGTGGTTCGGCTCAAGATCGTGAATTTTACGCGCCTCCACAAGAGCTTCCTCATTTTGTCCTCGTATAAGGTCCGCCCAGGCGACAGTAACCCCCATATTCACATCCAAGGGTTCTGCTTTGAGTCCTTGTTTGATCTCGCTGATCCCTTCGTCAATTCTGCCCGTCGAGAGCAGATATATCTGTCCGTAACGAAAATGGGCCGAAAAATTGTTCGGATCGAGTTCGAGTGCTCGTTTGAACGAGCGTTCGCCTTCAGCCCAGTTCCAGTCATAGATCACCTGTACATAAGCGAGAAAAGTGTGTGCCTCGGAGAGCGTCGGGTCAATTTCCAATGCTTTTTCGGCCGCGGCTTTTGCTTCAGGAAAGGCCTCCTTTGGAGAAAGGTAGGGATAGGCCGGCATCGTGCCATAGACTTCGGAGAGCCGAGCATATGCTAGTGCAAATTTAGGGTCGAGCTTGACAGCCTGCTTGAAGAATTCGATAGCGCGGAGCATGTCTTCCTTTGTCCGCTTGGCAAAGCTGTAACGTCCGCGCAAGTAAAGCTGGTAGGCCTCATTATTGTCTGTGTATTTTTTGCTTATGCCCGTTTCATTGCCTGACAGTTTTAGTTCAAGTTTTTGCGTGATGGCCGTCGCGATCTCACGCTGCGTCGCCAGCAGATCGGCCATTTTACGGTCATACTGCTCGGCCCAGATCAGCTTTTTGGTGCGAGCGTCGATCAGCTGCACACTTATCGACAGGTCATCGCCGCGCTGTGACAAACGCCCCGACATCACCGCGTCGACCTCGAGTTCCTTGGCTATCTTCGCAACATCCGTTTCCTTCCCCTTGTACCGCATGACCGAGCTCGTTGGGCTGACCTTCAGATTCGGCAGCTGCGAAAGACGATAGATCAGCGAATCCGCCAGCCCGTCCGAAAGATAATCGGTATCGGCATCCCCGCTGCGGTTTTCGAAGGGGAGCACCGCGATCGAATTTATTTGACCGCTGACCGAAGCGGTGAAATATCGATATCCAAGAAATCCGCCGAGGACGATCACCGCGAGAGCCACTGGAGCGAACAGCAGGCGTTTATCAAAACTCCTACTCGTTCCAACATCGTCCGTGCCGGTCGGCAAGACCGCGGTCTGGTCTGTCATCTGTATCTGAGCACGAGTCGGAGCCTCGCCCGGAGCAGCCGTCGAGTGCAGGATCGCCGTCGCCGGTTCATCGCTCACACCATGGCCGCTCGCCGGGCCTTCGAGCAGAGCATTACCATCGTCGAGACAGTAGAGCAACGTATCGTCGTAATAATCCCGTCTGCATTCAGGGCATCGTTTCATAGAATTCTATTCCGGCAAACCCATCCGCTTCAGTATTGCCGCGTAACGCTTGTCGCTCTTGAGTGAACCAAACTGCTCGTCCCGCCTGATCGACAACACCAATTCAAAGCCGCGGCTTTCTACATCCTTTTCTATCCATTCAAAAGCCTTGTCTTTATTACCCAGTGCCGCATATACTTCGGCGATCTGGACACCAACTGTTTTCTGTTTTGCATAGGCTTCTTCCAGTTCTATGATTATCGCCTTTGCATTCTCCGTCTGCCCGGTTTCTGCATAGACAGCTCCAAGTTTAGAAACAATTCTACGAATCTTTCCATTCGTTAATTCAACCGCCTTTTTCGCTTCAGCCAAGGCATCGGCATTGCGTCCTTGTCCCAGATACACACACGCCATCAATTGAGGTCCCCCGGGGAATTTGGGATCTAGATCTACAACTCTTTTGGCAAACTCGGTCGCAGACTGAGGATCAAGTTTGTCCTGGCAGTAATGATTTGCAAGGTTGTAATTGACGATCACTGACAACGGCTCAAGCTCGTACGATTTCTTTAGCGTCTTCGTTGCGTCATCGACTCTTCCCTGCGTAAGCAGGTATTCGTGGTACCATCTGTGCGCATTCGCATAGTCCGGGCTCAATTCGATAGCCCGCAGAAACTCTTTTTCGGATTCAGCCCAATTCCACGAGTACAAATTCACGTATGCGAGCGATGCGTGAGCTTCCCCAAGCGAATCATCGATCTCAATTGCTCGTTTTGCGAATTGCCTGGCTTTTGACAAGGAATCAACCGGAAAGTCGTCATCCCACCACTGGAATACTGCATACGAATCGGCGAGACCGACGTAAGCGAGCGCATATTTCGGGTCTTTGTCAATGGCTGCTTCGAACTGCTCGATGGCTTTTCTGAGGTTCACCCCATCCCTTTTGTTCCAGTAATAACGTCCCTGAAGATAATCTCTGTAAGCCTCTGCATCGGCGGTGTAGCTTTTCGCGATCTTTTCTTCCTCAGCACCCGTTAGCCTTGTTTTTAGACGGCTTGAAACATCTTTGGCGATCTCGCTCTGAAGTGACACAAGTTCCGACTGTCTTCGTACATATCGCTCGCTCCAAAGTACCGCATCTTTTTGAACATCGACGAGTTCCAGACTCAGCGTCAATTCGTCCCCACGTTGAACGATCCGGCCATTCAATACCGCGTGCACATTCAATTCCTGTGCAATAGTTTTCGCGTCAGTTTTCTGTCCTTTGTAACGAAAGACAGATGAGCTAGGCTTCACGATCAAATTTGGCAGTTTGGACAAACTCCCGATCAAGGTCTCGGTCATTCCATCGGAAAGATATTCGACATCTGCATTCCCGCTTTCATTGACAAACGGCATGACGGCGATCGATTCGATCTGGTTGGCCGGAGTGATATATCTGTAACCAAAGAACCCGCCGAGAGCTATGACCGCGAGTGCGAGCGGAGCGAAAATCAGACGCTTGTCAAAGCTCTTCTTAGTCTCACTGATGCCCGGCGGCAAAACAGCAGTTTGCTCGGTCGTATGGATCTGTGCTCGCGTCGGTGCCTCGCCCGTAGCCGCCGTCGAGTGCAGGATCGCGGTTTGAGGTTCGACGGACGGGAACCCAGTCGCTATCGCTCCCGGTTCTGACTTTGCCGGGCCGTAGAGCAGCTCGGCTCCGTCATCGAGACAGAACATCATCGAATTATCGTAATCGCGGCCGCATTCAGGGCATCGTTTCATAAGATTCTACTCCGGCAGACCCATCCGTTTCAGCAGATCCTTGTATCGCGGGTCGCCGCGGAGAGTTTCAAAAGGGATCTCCCATGTCATCGGCGAAAACTCCCCCGCTTTGGTCTGAAAGTCTTTCTCAAGCCATTCAAATGCCTTGTCTTTCTCACCTAAACCCGCATATACACTCGCGACATCGCGTCCGTTTGCTTCCTTTTTCACATACTTCTCCTCCAATTCCTTGAGAATAGAGTATGCTTGCACGCGTTTTCCTTCGATAGCGAATCCATATCCCAAGTACCTTAGTTTCTCGCCGTCCCTTTTGCTCAGTTCCACTGCTTTTTCTAAAGTTGTAAGAGCCTCGGCATTTCGCCCCACTTTGAAATAAGACAGGCCCAAATACTGATAAGCGTTTGAAAACGCGGGATCGAGTTCAATTATTTTGAGGCAGGTTTCAATTGCGGCTTGATAGTTGTTTTGGACTAGGTAGATCACCGCGACTTCGCTGTGGATAACGCTCGAAAGCGGGTCAATTTCCTGTGCCCGCGTGATCAACGGGACAGCTTCATTTGTCCGTCCGGTATTTCGTAGGAAAGTAGCATACCAATGAAACGCAGTTGCGTAATTTGGGTTAAGTTCGATAGCTCGCTTGAATTCCTGTTCAGCTTCCGCCCATTGCCAGGATTGTTCATAGATGACACCAAGCGATGTGTGGGGATCTGCTAATTGTCGATCAATGGAAATCGCACGCTCGGCGTAAGCCTTCGCCTGGGGTATCGTTTCGGTCAACGGCGTTCCCGCATACTGATTCAATACAACATAGCAGTCGGCAAGACCTGCGTATGCGAGGGCGTAATTCGGATCACGGTCAGTCGCAGCTTTGAATTGCTCGATCGCCTTCTTGAGATTTTCCCCCGTCCGCCTAGCCCAATAATAACGTCCCTTCAAATACGCTTGATAGGCTTCGGGATTTGCGGTTGAGGTTTTAGTTACTTTCGCTTCGTCCGCACCGGAAAGTTTTAGTTTGAGTTTGGTCGAAACGTCTTTGGCGATCTCACTTTGCAGCGAAACAAGGTCGGATTGCTTGCGCCCGTAGCTTTCCGTCCACAGCACTTTGTCGTTTTGGACATCAACTAATTCCAAACTAAGAGTCAGTTGTTCGCCACGTTGAATCACCCTGCCATTCAATATCGCCTCGACATTAAGTTCTTTGCCGATGGTCTTCAAATCGGTATCTTTGCCTTTGTAACGAAAGACAGACGAACGCGGTTTGACATTCAAATTCGGCAACTCCGACAAACTCTTGATGAGCGTTTCTGTCATTCCATCGCTCAAATATTCAACATCCGCATTCCCACTCTCATTAACAAAGGGCATCACCGCGATCGATTCGATCTGCTTGGCCGGAACGATGTATCTGTAACCAAAGAAACCACCAAGAACAATAACCGCGAGTGCGAGCGGAGCAAGGAGCAGACGTCTATCAAAGCTCCGAGGCTTTGCAGCAACATCACCCGTACCGGTCGGAAAAACCGCCGTTTGGTCTGTCATGTGGATCTGGGCACGAGTCGGTGCCTCGCCCGGAGCAGCAGTCGAGTGCAGTATCGCCGTCTGTGGCTCGTCGGGCGAAGGCACCGAGCCCTGGACAAGCGCACTTCCATCTTCCAGACAAAACGCCAAGGTATCGTCGTAATAATCCCGCCTACATTCAGGGCATCGTTTCATAAGTTCTGTTTAGACCACGATATCGAGCACTTGGTCTTTAGAGACGCCTTTTTGATCAAGGAATGGATAGTTCTGAAATGATAGACCGATTCGGAATTACGGTCAATAAAATCAACCGGTTCCGATTCTCGTGGGAAACCGCGTGATGTTTAAAAACGGCATCGTCTCGATGCCGGCTTCGGATCATCAGGTGTGCTGAAAACTCTCGATCTACTGACACGCGAGTTCATCGGCGGCGGGATGATGCGGGCGGAGTTTCCCGGTGGCGGACGGTGGCGGTGGAACGGGTGGCGGTATTGGCGGCGGACGGGGCGGCATTTTTGGCCGGATCGGCTGTAAGTTCGAAATTTTATAGCGAATTCCAATGCAAATAACGTTTGACCAATCAGCCGATCAACTCTACCAATTGGAGGTTTTTTTGTTAGACGGATCAACAAGTAGTTCGACCAAACCGTGAAAAAGTCTAAATAAGCCGAGCAAACTTTTCCGGGCTTGATAAACGGCGCAAAATAGTAGCATAATTTCACGTCAATTCAACAAAAAATTCAAGACTTCGAAGGAGTTCACCTAGTGCAAAAATTGCGTTTTTGGTCCGTCCTAATTTGCGTTTCCGTGTTATCGATCTCTAGTTTCTACGCTCAGCGGCCGCCGCGTCCGGAACCATCGCCTACCCCGCCCGCAACAGCGGTTGTGCCGACGCCGTCAGCGACAGGAACGCCGGGCGGTGATTCAACCCGATCGACAACGGTTACGCCCTCGCCTACGCCACAGGGGCCTCCACCGACGCCCGATCCGTTTGGGCCGCAAGTGTTTGGCGGTATGCGTTTTCGCTCGATCGGGCCGGCGGTGACGTCGGGGCGTGTGATCGCTTTTGCGGTCGATCCTAACGACCGTGCGAAATACTATGTTGCGGTCGCCTCGGGCGGCGTTTGGAAAACGGTGAACGCTGGAACCACGTTCACGCCGGTCTTTGACAACGAAGGTGCGTTCTCGATCGGGGCGATCGCAATGGACCCTAAGAACCCTTCGACCGTCTGGGTCGGTACAGGTGAGCGAAACAGCCAACGAAGCGTCGGCTATGGCGACGGTGTTTACCGCTCGGACGACGGCGGCCGCAGCTGGCGTAATGTGGGATTGAAAACTTCAGAACACATCGGCCGAATAGCGATCGACCCGCGTGACTCCAATGTGGTCTTTGTCGCGGCTCAGGGCCCGCTTTGGTCGGGTGGTGGCGAACGCGGACTCTACAAAACGACCGATGGCGGCCGGACGTGGAAGGCAGTGATTCCCGGCACCGAAAATACCGGAGCGACCGATGTTGTCATCGATCCATCGAATCCGGACGTTATGTACGCCGCGACGTGGCAGCGTCGCCGCCATTTCTACACTCTGATCAACGGCGGCCCAGAAAGCGCGGTTTACAAATCAACCGATGGCGGCAATACCTGGACACGGCTTCGCTCCGGAATTCCTCCTGGCGACCTCGGACGCATAGGCCTGTCGATCTCGCCGGCGGATACTAGTGTTGTTTACGCGACTATCGAGGCAAGCGGCCAGTTGAGTGGGATATTTCGCTCGTCCGATCGCGGAGCAACGTGGGAAAGAATGAGCCCGACGATCGCACAGGGTATGTATTACGGCCAGATCGTGGCGGATCCTAAAGATGTCGATCGAGTTTATATTCCGAACGTCCAGTTTCAGGTGTCGGACGACGGCGGCCGCACGCAGCGTGGGCTCGGTGAGCGTTTGAAGCATGTCGATAACCATGCCATTTGGGTCGATCCAAAAAATACCAACTACATGATCGTTGGTTGCGACGGTGGAGTTTACGAGACTTTTGATGCGGGATCGAACTGGAATTTTAAGGGAAATCTGCCGGTCGCACAGTTCTACGACGTAACGGTCGACACGGCTGTGCCGTTTTACAATGTTTACGGCGGTCTGCAGGATAATAATTCCATCGGCGGCCCGGCACGCACCCGTGAAACGAGCGGCATCGCAAACGCTGACTGGTTCACGACGAACGGCGGCGACGGATTCACATCGCGTGTCGATCCCACGGATCCGAACATCATTTACGCTGAAAGCCAAAACGGCGGCCTTGTTCGTTTTGACAAACGAACCGGCGAACGCGTCGGCATTGCTCCGCTAGAGGGCAAGGGGATCGAATCGCAGCGATATAACTGGGATTCGCCTTTCATCATTAGTCCGCATTCGAATACGCGGCTTTATTTCGCCGGGCACAAACTCTTCAAAACCGATAATCGCGGCGACGACTGGAAGGTCATCAGCGGCGATCTTTCACGCGGTATCGACCGCAACACTCTGCCCGTTATGGGCAAGGTTTGGGGACCTGATGCGATCGCCAAACACCAATCCACTGCTCTCTGGGGCAACGCTTCGGCACTTTCTGAATCGCCGAAAAAGGCAGGCCTGATCTATATCGGAACCGATGACGGATTGATCCAGATAACCGAGAATGATGGCGGCTCTTGGCGGAAGGTCGATAAGATCGAAGGTATCCCCGAGCTTAGCTACGTCCATCGAATACTTGCCTCACAGCATGATGCCAACACGGCTTATGCCGTTTTCAACAATCACCAGAACGGCGATTTCAAGCCGTATCTTGTAAAAAGCACCGACGCCGGAAAGACCTGGACGTCGATCGCTTCCAACCTGCCCGCACGCGGCTCGACCTATGCGATCGCGGAGGATCACGTGAATCCGAATCTGCTTTTCGTAGGCACGGAATTCGGTGCGTTCTTCAGCGTTGACGGCGGCGGCAAATGGATCCAGATGCGTGGCGGGCTGCCGACGATAGCGGTTCGCGATATCGCGATCCAAAAGACCGAGAACGATCTCGTCCTCGGAACCTTCGGCCGCGGTATCTATGTGATGGACGATTACTCACCGCTTCGTCAGGTGACGCGGGCAATGGTTGACCAAGCTTCGACCATGTTCCCGATCAAGGATGCCTTGATGTATAACCGGTCAAATTCGTCATTTGCCGGATCGCAAGGAGCGTCATATTACACGGCTCCGAATCCGGCATACGGAGCCACGATCACATATTTTCTCAAAGAAGCGCCTAAAACATTGCGGCAAAAACGCCAGGAAGCCGAGCGTGCCGCAGAGCGGACGAAAGCACCTTTCAAATACCCCTCGATCGCTGAATTGCGAGCGGAAACTGAGGAAGAAGCTCCGAGCCTGATCTTTACGATCACGGATTCCGACGGTAAGATCGTGCGGCGTCTTACCGCTCCAGCGGGACAGGGAGTTCAACGTGTCGTTTGGGATATGCGCTATTTGCCTCCATCAGTTACGGCTCCTTCCCCGGCTGGCCAGGGCGGTCCAGGCGGCGGTGGTGGTGGTTTCGGCGGCGGCGGTGGTGGAGGCGGCTTTGGTGGCGGATTTGGCGGCGGACCGCAGGGTTCGCTGGTTATGCCAGGCAAATATAATGTCTCGATGGCCATGCGCGTTAACGGTGTCGTCACGCCGTTGCAGGGAAGTCAGAGCTTCAACGTCGTAGTCGAAGGCAAAGAAAACATGTCGCCGGCCGATGCAAAGACACTGGCCGAATTCCAGCGAAAGGTCTCGACGCTTCAGCGGGCGGTCAGTGCGGCAAATGACGTTTCGGGCGGCCTGAAAACACGTATTTCTGCTTTGAAACGTTCCGCGGCTGAGGCTCCGGTTGAAAACAATAAGAAATTCGTCGATCAGGCTGAGGGTTTTGATAACGAGATCGATGCGTTGATAAATGAGCTTCGCGGCGGTCGTGAAAATTCTGAGATCCCGCCGCCTTCGATCGCACAGCGTATCGGAAATGTCGCCGGCTCGATCCGTCTTTCGACGATCAAACCTACGGCTTCGCAGCTTGCTAATTACGAGCTTGCGAACTCAGAACTCGCTCCGGTGCTCAGGCGTCTTAAAGCATTGCTTGAGATCGAGCTGCCGAAGTTTGAAAAGGAACTTGACGCAGCCGGTGCACCGCTGACGCCCGGACGTTTACCTCAATAATTCTGTTGAGACTTAATATTGCCGGAGTGATCTATTACGATCGCTCCGGCTTTTTGCCTTTGTCATAGCGTTCGCCGCGGCCGCGGTATCTGATAAACTAAAAAGATCAATGACCAAGCTGATCCTATTTGAGTTGAATGAAGTCCCCGTCAGGATACTCGACTATTATCGGCGAGCGAGACCAAATTCATGGCTCGCAAAAAACTACGGCAAGCTCAAAAAGTTCGAAACCTTTTCTGAGAACATCGGGCATCTCTCGCCGTGGAATACATGGCCGACCGTTCATCGCGGCGTTTCGAACGACCGGCATTACATTTCAGATTTTAATCAGGATCTGAGCGAAGTAAACCGCGAATTTCCGCCGATCTGGGATATTCTGACCAAGAATGGCGTGAAGACCGGTGTTTTCGGTTCGTTTCATTCATATCCGCTGCCGCGAGATCTCACGAATTATGATTTTTATGTGCCGGACGTTTTTGCCGCAGGGAGCGAGTGTTTTCCGGCAAGCGTCGAAGTTTTTCAGGATGTAAATCTTAAGCTGTCGCGCGAATCGGCGCGGAATGTGGATCGCTCGGTACCATTCGGGCAGATAGCGAGGCTTGTAGCTAAGGTTGCGGATCTTGGTTTCCGGCCGTCGACGATGCTCGACATTGGGGGGCATCTGGCGCAGGAAAGGTTAACGCCCTGGAAGGCGACGCGGCGGCGAACATATCAATCGGTGATCGCGTTCGACGTATTTTTTAAGCTCTTGCAGCAGCGAAAGCCTGATTTTGTAACGTTCTTCACGAACCACGTTGCGTCGAGCATGCATCGCTATTGGGCGGCATTGTTCCCGGATGATTACGAGAATCAAAAATATGAGCAGGACTGGATCGAGACATACGGCGGCGAAATACTTTTTGCGATGGAAAAGACGGATAAAATGCTTGCCCGTCTCGGTGCTTTTGTAACGAAGAACCCTGATTACAAACTGCTCATAACTTCGAGCATGGGCCAAGACGCGGTCGAGTGCGAGCCGATCGAAACTCAGCTTTATGTCGATGACAAAGCCAAATTTATGGCGTTGCTCGGGGTTGGTGCGACTGGTTTTGAGCCCGTGCCGTCGATGCTGCCTCAGTTCAACTTCGCGATCGCGGAGAGCCGAACGGCCGAGATCGAACAAAAGCTTGAAAGCCTGACCATAAACGGCGAACCGGTGGTTTTTCGGCGGCTCGCCGGAAAAGGTTTTGCGGTCGATATCGGGCAGCAGAATCTGAAGGAGACGATCATTTCCATTAAAGGAAACCGGATTGATATTGCACAAAGCGGGCTCAAAAACGTCGTCATCGAAGACAAATCCTCATCCACCGCCTACCACATCCCCGAAGGCCATTTGTTCGCCTATCATCCGTCGTTTGCCGAAACTCAATTTGCGAGCGAGCAAATGCTGACATCCGAGATCGCTCCGAGGATATTGACCAACTTTGGTATTTCCCCTGCGGATCATATGGCAAAGGTACATTCAGGGGCTTTTTAGGCCTGACAAATCTGGAGTCCATTGCAGGCCAGCTTAAGACTGCCGTCATCCATGACGGGTTCGAGAATTTCAACGAAAATTAGATCTTTGCACGTGAAGCGAGCAATTTTGCCGGGTCATTTGTGATCAGAGCGCGGATCCCCCGTTCGCGGCATCTTCCTGCCCACTTTTCATTGTCTGCCGTCCAGATCGTGACGGGCATTCCAATGGCTTTGGTGAGGGTAGTGAATTTTCTCGTAGCAAGCGATGTGTGTACCGATAGCTGATCTGCCCCCAATTCTTTTGCGATGGTTATTATGTGTTTTTTGCTGCGAACGAGGTCGAGGATCCTTGGTTCGAAAAGGGCCGCGGTCTGGACCTCGGGGAGATTGAATCTAACAACCGGGATCGCCGCGAGCTTGAAGCTTTTGACGATCATTTGCGGTAGCTGCGGCGACTTGCAGATCACATCGCAAACGGCTTTGGCGAGGGTTTCGTAGTCTTTGATCCCGCATTTTAGCTCGATGTAGATCGGGCCGCTGGTTTGCTCTAAGAGCTTTAGAACCTCGGCGAGCGTTGGGACCGTTTCCTTTGAAAACGCTGGATCGCAGCGTTCCGGGAACCTTTTGTTGAACCAAGAGCCAACATCCACGCTCCGTAGTTCCTCTGCCGTCAGCTCCGAGATCTTTGCGCTCTGACGGCCGGTGCGCCGTAGATCCGCATCGTGGATCACTACGGGAACACCATCCTTCGACAAACGAACATCGAACTCAACGCCGTCCGCACCTGCGTCGAGCGCCATTTGAAAGGCCGCGAGCGTATTTTCAGGTGCGTGGAAACTGTCCCCGCGATGAGCGATGATCAGCGGGCTTAGGGTCATTTCTTCTCCAGCAAAAAGATCGTTTTTGACCATCCGATCGGCTCCGTGACCGGAAACTCGTGATTGCCCATGATGTTGAAATACTTCGAGGCTGATTCTCTGACGCTTTGCAGCGGGTGGATCTTGAAATTATAAAGCAACTCCAGCACCGAGCCGACTATCGATGGTTTTACCGGCAAGAGAACAAGCGGCGATCCCTTTTTTAAAACGCGAGCAAATTCGCTAAGAGCCTCTTCGAGCGGAACGTACTCGAGAACTCCGCATACCAAAACCAGATCGAATGCTTCATCGGGAAACGGCATTTCTAGAACGTTGCTTTGGAGCACACCTGTCCGTCCGGCGAGCCTGCGGCGCTGTTTGAACTCGTCTCGTGCGACTGAGAGCGATTTGAAGGAAAGGTCGATCGCCTCGATCCGGTGCGGCCGATAGCCGGCTTCCTGCAGGGCGAGCGTGACGATACCGGTGCCGCAGCCTGCGTCGAGAACGCGCGAATCGCCGTCAACCTTCAGATCCAGGCTGCGGAGATATTTTGCCACGGAGGTGCGATATCCGTTGATCTTCATCGCCAGTTTCTGAACGTCGGCGATACGGTCATAAAGCTCTTGCGGCTTGGTTTTTGCAGTTGCTCCGTTTTTGGGCATCCACGTTTATTTTTCAGCTAGTAGTTTTACGAGCATTTCGCGCATCTGCCCGATGCGTGCCGAGCTTGTACCGGCTTCAATGTAACGTACCACGCCCTTTCTGTCTATCAAAACGGCCGTCGGCAGAGCCGTTGCTCCATAAAGCATCTGAGCACTTTGGTCCTTCATTACGACAAAATCATAAGGCAGTCGTTCGCGTTCTCGAAATCTTTTAAGGTCCGCGGTCTCGCTTAGGGTATCGGCAGGCAGGCCGTTTACGGTTCCGTAGTAACGCGTAACCCCAAGGATCTCAAAGCCTTCGCGCTTAAAATCTTGGTGCCATTCGATCAGCGACGGGAAGGCCTCAAAACACGGCATACACCAAGTGGCCCAAAAATCTAGTAGAACCACCTTGCCTCGATATGCGGCCAACGTTTTAGCTTCACCCGGAAACCATTGGTCTATCATCGGTAATTCCGGAGCCGCTTCACCCAATAGTTTGTAATGTTTTTCTCGTTTTTTAAGCCGCGAAACTACATCGGCTGAAGCAGTTTTGGATCGGAAGTCCTTTTCCGCACCTCCGATCGATGCCCCGTAATATGCTATCGCCGCCGGCTTTCTACCGGTCTCGATCAAGAACTTGATCTTTTGGTCGACAGCGTAATAGTAGAAGCCCGGAGCTTCGAACTCGGCCGCGGTAGCTCGCATATCTTCCAGGGCGTCTTCCGCCTTTGGCAGTTCTCCGGAATCACGATAGGCTTCGTATACGAGCATCCCGGCATCAAGTATCTCGTCCAAACCGCGTGAACGGGACGTCGCATCCTTTAGCAGTCCCTTCGATGCCGTGTAGCCTGCGTCGGCATGCGGAGCCATTTTTTTGAAATCCTTCAGCGCCTGATACGCTTTAGCCATCTCGCCACCGATACGTGAGCGTTCCGTCAACTTGGTGGGCTCGTTTTTCAGATATTCAGCGAGGACCGCTTCTGCCTCGGGCATCTTCTTCTGCTTTGCCAACACTACTGTGACAACCGATCGCGCCGTTTGTTTACGTCCTGTCTCAGGACTTTCAGATGCAATGAATTTTTGTAGATTTTCGAGCGTTCCTTCCAGGTTTTCGGCGATCCAGTGAAGCATCCCGAGATAATATTGATCGTCAGCCGAGAGATCTTTTCGAAGCGAGGCTTTCGCGGCGTATTTGGCTGCCAACTGGCGCTGTTCAAGCTTGGTTTGCTTGAAAAGTCCGTCACTGAATTCAACTTTTTTCGCGTCGAACTCGGTCGCTTTTGCACGGATGTAGCCGTTCACTTCCTCGAACATCTGCTTGACAGTTGCATCCGCAACGCTCGGAGCCGCCGGCGAAGTTCCCGCAGACGGCACACGTCCGGACTGGGCGAACACGGCAATGTTCGCGAGGAGAATAAGAATAAGTGCAGTGAGTCGCATAATGGAAGAACAAATTCAGCTGCTCGTGCTTACGCGTCGAAGCCGAAAGCGATCCGGGCTGAAGGCATCGGGGAGGGCTGATACGGTATGGTTGAACACGCTTCTTGCTACGGTTTCTGCGGTCCAAGGGGCGAGCAGAATACCGTTTCGGTAATGAGCCGTCGCGATGACCAGGCCGCCCACGCTGTTCAGTCGGCCGACAACCGGCATTTTGTCGGCGGCCGCCGGACGGAGTCCCGACCAATGATCTGAAGTCGTAAGGCCATAGGTACTCGGTGCGATCTCGCTCGCCATTTCACGCAGGGAACCAGCGGCCGTCTCCGTTAATTCCTTATCAAAACCGGCCCTTTCGGTCGTTGAACCAGCTAGGATCCGCCCGTCGGCTCGCGGCACGATGTAACCTCGCGGGCTGTAGATGACTCGCTGAAAGAGGCGTTTTGCCGTTTGAAACGCTATTACCTGACCGCGGATCGGCTCGATCTTGAACGGCATTTCCGCGACCCCAAGTTTGATGAGCGACGTCCACGCACCGGTTGCAAGTATGGTAACGTCGGCCGCGAGTTTTTCATTGTCCGTCTCAGCACCAGTAACAATTCCGTCTTCAACGCAGAGCCGTTCGATCTGCATATTCTCGCGGATCTCGATGCCATTGAGATCCGCGTAACGGCGTAATGCGGCGAGCAGTTTTCTATTCTCGATCTGCCAATCGTCAGGAAAGAACAAAGCTTCGCGCACATCCGGCGATATGAATGGTTCAGCCCGCCGGGCATCGTCTGCCGGCCAGTGCTCGACCTTCATCCCAGCCGCCCGCTGCCATTCGTATCGCTCGCGTACTTCACGGACGTCTTCGTCGCTGAATGCGAGATAAAGCGTGCCGCTGCGGTCAAGCTCGATGTCGATTCCTGTCCCATCGAGCAATTCCGCCGCAAATTCCGGATAAAGATCACGCGACGCTGAACAAATATCAAAGAAAGCACCAGCCTCATCCGCCTCAGCCTGCGGCCCGAGCATTCCGCCGGCCGCCCACGAGGCTTCCTCGCCGCAGAGGCCTTTTTCGATGAGTGTAATGTGCCGGGCACCGCATTTGTGCAACTCGCGGGCTATCGACAGTCCAATAATTCCGCCGCCGATGATCAGTATTTTTTGTTGGTCAGTAAATGACATCGTAAAACTTGATGATAAAGAAGTGGCTGGTAAAAAACGAGCCGGCTAGCGAATAAGATAGGCAATTTAATATAACTAACACTGATTTACTACAATGGGTATTTAGGCTTAAACTCGGCCTTGGCGAAATTATGGCAAAACACACTATTACACTTATTCCGGGCGACGGCATTGGGCCGGAGATCACGGCGGCGACGGTTCGCGTTATTGAGGCGACTGGCGTTGATATCGAATGGGAAACACAGATCCTCGGTGCTCAGGCACTTGAGAAATACGGCGAAACGCTGCCTCAGGCATCGATCGACGCGATGCGGCGCACGAAGGTATCGCTAAAAGGTCCGATCATGACACCGGTCGGCAAGGGCTTTACCTCGGTCAACGTTGGGCTGCGGCGTGCGCTTGATCTTTACGCAAATGTTCGTCCGGTCAAGGCTCTGCCGAATATCGAATGCCGCTATCCTGAGCTTGACCTTGTCATCGTCCGCGAAAATACCGAGGGGCTATATTCCGGTCTCGAACACATCGTCGTGCCCGGCGTGGTCGAATCGCTTAAGATCATCACCGAAAAAGCGTCGACACGAATTGCGAAATACGCATTTGAATACGCACGTGACAATGGCCGAAAGAAGGTTACCGCGATTCACAAAGCCAACATCATGAAGCTCTCGGACGGTCTCTTCCTCGAGTGTTTTTACAAGGTCGCAAAGGATTTTCCTGATATCGAGGCAGACGACAAGATCATCGACAACTGCTGTATGCAGCTCGTTATGCGGCCGGAGCAGTTTGACGTCATGGTCATGGAAAATCTCTACGGCGACATCCTCTCCGACCTGTGTGCGGGGCTGATCGGCGGTCTGGGCCTCGCTCCGGGCGCAAATATCGGCGAACTCGGAGCCGTTTTCGAGGCAGTTCACGGCTCGGCACCCGACATCGCGGGACAAGGTATTGCAAATCCAACGGCTCTGATGCTTTCGGCGATCCAAATGCTCCACTACATCGGCGAAAAAGACGCAGCCCAGAAATTTGAGACTGCTCTCTTCGATGTATTCAAAGAAGGAAAATGGATCACCAAAGACCTCGGCGGAAACGCAAAAACCAATGAATTCGCCCGGGCGATCGAAGAGAAGATAAAAGCCTGACCTCGATCGCCTGCAACTCCGTCCAGTCTGGATCGTTCTAAGCATGGGAACGCTAATTGCCGTTCCGTTGGAGGGAACTATGAAAATCCTTACTCTGATGTTTATTACGATCTTTGGACTTGCGGCTCTTGCGTCGGCCAAGGAGCCCGAAACTGTAAAGGTTCGCGTTGGGGAAATGAAAAATGCAGCCGGGGGCCGGCTTGCCATAAAGCTTGTGTCGGTGGTCGAAGATTCGCGTTGTCCAATAAACGCCCAGTGTGTCTGGGCGGGCAATGCGAAGATCAAGATATCGGTTTCGAAAGGCAAAATGGCGGCGAAAACGATCGAGCTGAATAGTGGGCTAAAACCTGACAGCGTTACTATTTACGGTTACGAGATACAATTCGTCGACCTCTCGCCGCGTCCGGGCGAGAATGTGAAAATGGTCGCTTTTCCGAAGATGGCGACGCTCTCGGTCAAAAAGGTTCGATAACTCGCCGGCGTTATGGTTTCAAAAACGCAGGCCATCGTGCTAGTCTCTTCTCTTCGCACATGAAGGAAGAAATCAGGGAAACACGGCTCTCAAACGGACTTACAGTACTTACAGATCGAATGCCGGGAGTGCGCTCAGCTACTCTCGGTTTTTTCTTTCGCGTCGGCTCGAGGCAGGAACCCGCCGAGCTGAACGGCATTTCGCATTTTATCGAACACACCGTTTTTAAGGGCACAGAACGACGTTCGGCTCTGGAAATTGCGATCGAACAAGACCGGCTAGGCGGCAATCTCGACGCTTTTACCTCGCACGAGGAAACTGGTTTTGCGATCAAGGTTATTGATGACCAGTTGCCCAATGCATTCGACCTGATCGCCGATATTCTCGCCAACCCGAGGTTTGACGAAGCCGATCTTAAAAGTGAGCAAAAGGTGATCATCGAAGAGATGAAGATGGTCGAGGATTCGCCGGAGGAATATCTCGGTGAGCTTTTCAGCGAGGCCTTTTTTCCGGAACATCCGCTTGGGCTGAACATCGCCGGAACTCCGAAGATCGTCAAGAGTTTTAACCGCGAGATCACGAAGAAATATCATCTGGATACATATCATGCCGGCAATTTAGTCATTGCGGCAGCGGGAAATATTGATCACGATCAGATAGTCGGACTGGCGGAAAAGGCGTTTTCGTCTGAAGTAAAACCACGGGCGAGCAGGGATGCTCACCCTCCAGTGGTTGGAGCCCCGATCTTGATCAAGCAAAACAAGAATCTCGAACAAGCGCACATGATAATTGCAACTCCGCTCGTAGGAGCGGCGCACAAGAGCCGTTATGCAGCGGATCTGCTAGCGAATATCGTTGGCGGAGGAACTTCGAGCCGGCTGTGGCAGAAGGTGCGTGAGGAACGCGGGCTTGCTTACAGTGTCGGGGCGTCGGCGATAATGTATCAGGATTGCGGGATGTTCTCGGTCTTTGCGGGAACCTCGCCCGAACAAGTCGCAGAGGTCGTCGATCTGGTGATAGCGGAGATGCGGGATGTGGTAAAGAACGGCGTGACTCAGGACGAACTCGATCTCGCCAAACAGCAAACTACCGCGTCGATCCTACTCAGCCTTGAGGATTCCGCTGCGCGTGCCGCGACGCTTGCTCAGGCGGAGATGATCCACGGCCGCCAGATCTCATTGGAAGAGTCGCTCGGGAATCTTAACGCCGTTTTAGTCGACGATATCCACGCGCTTGCTCAAGAGTACTTTAAGACGAAAGATGTGGCGTTTGCGGCATTAGGAGATATCCCTGATCTAAATATCGACCGCGAACGTCTTTCGATCTAGCTCTTTTATTCCGAACCGCTGCTGAGGGAAAAGCGTATTATTGGGGAAGCAACTTCGGAGGTGTCGTGATGAACACTAAAAGGCTTTTCCTCTATATCTTGATCGCGTCCGTCAGCGTCAGTGCGCTGATCGGCATTGTAGTGATACTCCTTGGAAATTTCGGTGAGTTTGAAACAAAGGTTTTACTGACTACCGGAACGATAACGGTAACCAGCATTCTGGGCCTTGCATGCGGAGCCTATCTTGAAGTGAAACGGGTTCGATGGCTGCCGACCACCGGGATCTTGCTGGCGATCGCATCGGCTATAATGTGGATCTTCCTGATCTGGTACGGAACGGTCCATTCGGGTTATTTCACAGAGGTCCTTTTGACGGTGACGTTGCTCGCCACGGCTTGTTCGCACATTTCGCTGCTGTCCCTGGCAAGCCTGGATCGGCGGTTTGCATGGTCCCGGTGGGCGATCCACGGAGCGGTTTGGTCCCTGACGGCCATTTTGCTCTGGATCATTTGGACTCATTTCGACCCATCCGACAATTGGGTGGCTCGCACGATGGGCGTCCTGTCGATCGTGATCGCGGCGCTGACCATCGTGACGCCTGTATTTCATAAGCTAAGCCAAAAAGAAACGGGCCTCGCCGAGATCGATTCTGAGATCGAAAAACTGCGTACCCGTATAGCCGAACTCGAACAAAAGCGAGCTGAGCTCGTTTAATCTTTTTTCCAAAATTTAGTATCCGCTGCCTCGCGAGCCTTGGCATTGGCATTCGGCGTTTTTGCGTCAATTGTCGCCTCGATGTCGTCATGGCCTTTGAGGCCGACGACGACGAGTTGCTCGCCGGTTTTCTTGCCGGGCCCGCCAAATTCGTTTGGCTCGCCGTAGGTCGGGGCTCGAAAGATCGCGGCAAAAGGCACGCCGTTGGCGAGCCGCCATTCGACGTTCGACCTGGCTTGGTTGAAGTCAAGGCTAACACTAGCGAGTGAATACGAATTGTCGGTTCCCTTTAGTTCGGCAACGATGTGCGTCATCGTGGCGGACGAGTATATTCGAACCTGATATTTACCGGGACCCTTGCAGAGAGACATGCCGTCTTGTCCTTCGCCGCCGGGATAGAATTTGCACGCTTTGCCGCTAAGATTGGTGTAGCTTGATGTGAATTTTGTGGTTTTTTGGGCCGTAACGCAGACCGCAGAGATCGCGATCATTACTGCAATAACGAGTGATGGCTTTATTCTCATTTTCTTCTCCGTCTGTATCGGTCGATACCACCGTAGCGGGTGGGTATTTCTAGACATAATTTATAGGATCCAGAAGGCCTGCCATCTCAAATCCCCGCAGCCTCAGAGCACATGAGTCACAAGTACCGCAGGCGTCGATCTCATTACGATAACACGACCAACTTAATTCGAGCGGAGCAGATAATTCAAGCCCTTTTTTGACGATCTCGGCCTTTGAAAGCTCTATGATCGGTGTTCGGATCTGAATATGTGTATCGGGTTTCGTTCCCGTGTCTATCGTTTGCTGAAAAGCCGCGTAAAATTCTGGCCGGCAATCCGGATAACCGCTCGAATCTTCGGCGACCGCTCCAATATAGATCGCCGACGCTCCCAAAACCTCCGCCCAGCTCACGGCGATCGCGAGCATGTTGGCGTTACGAAAAGGAACGTAGCTGGTTGGGATTTCTTGCGATGAAAGGTCGGCTTCGGAAACAGCGATCGACGCATCGGTCAGAGAAGAGCCGCCGATCTTGGCAAGATGCTCGATCGAGATGTCGAGGCGTTTTTCGACGCCGTAATGAGCGGCGATATCATTGAATGCCTTTCGCTCGCGAGCCTCGGTCCGCTGGCCGTATGAAATGTGCAAAAAGGCGAGTTCGTCCGATTCTCTGGCGGCAATAGCAGCCGTAACGCACGAATCCATTCCACCTGAGATGAGACAGATCGCTATCATAAATTTCTAAACAAGGAACTCACTTTCACGGAAAAGCGTATAATGCGCCGAGATGTTTTGCCCAAACTGTGCAGCTCCGAATGCCGATGATCACAGCTTCTGCCGCCGCTGCGGACTAAAGCTCGACGCTATCGCGAAAAATGTGGCCGAACAATTCCCGTCCGAAGAGTACGCGAAAATAGCACGGCGCATACGCGCGTTTGAGATCGTCGGTGTCTTCTCGCTTTCGATCGCGGCGATCGTCGGCCTTTCGATGCTGATCGTTAAAGCGTTTCAATACAAGGTCATTCTTTTTGGCCCCGATGTGCTGTTTTACGCAGCTTTTGCGGCCCTGCTGCTTTTCGGGCTGTTCTCTGTCTATTGTTTTAACTATAAGCAGTTTGTCAATTTCGACAAACTCAACCCGCGCCTTCCATTTCCCGACAATGAAGGCGAGATCGAAAAGGTCACCACCAACAAACTGCTCGAAGACAGCATTTTCACGCCCGCAAGCGTTACCGAACATTCGACCGAACTACTCGAAGTTCCGCGAAAGCGGCAACACTAAACTCCGTGAATATCGGGTCCCCAAACGTATTTATGAAGCTGCAAATTAAATCGAACCCGTAATCCGCTCGCCGCAACGGCTTCGGCGAGTGGCCGCATATCTATACCGTGAACCGGCGAGATCAGAATCTCCTTGGTTTTGCTTACGAGATCGTATTTCGCGATCATTTCCTTCGCAAATTCCCAATCGTCGAGATCCGAAACGACGAATTTTACCTCATCTCTTTCAGCTCGAAGCCGTTCAAGATTCGACCAGTGATTGCGTTCGGCTTCGCCGGATGTAGGGCATTTTATGTCGAGAATGATCTTGGCCCGTTCATCGACATTTTCGGTGGAGACAAAGCCGCCGGTTTCGATCAGCACCTCGTAACCGCGGTCGCAGAGCTCCGTGATGAATGGAAATACGTTCTTTTGAGCCAGCGGTTCGCCGCCGGTGACCTCGACGAGTTTGCATCCGAATTCATCGAGCTTTGCGAAGATCTCGTCAAACGACATCTTTTCGCCGCCGGTGAAAGTGTATTCGCTGTCGCACCAAACGCAACGCATCGGGCAGCCGGTGAGACGCACGAACGAGCACGGCCGCCCGGCGTGCGACGATTCGCCCTGGATCGAGAGAAAGATCTCGGTGATGCGTAATTGTTGTTCCGATGGCGGCATTTAGTTGAATTTGAACGATGCGGCCATCTTGCGGACTATGGGATCGAACTTTGTTTTGTCAGCCGCTTTGTATTCGATCAAGAACGTCGCAAAAACAGCTCCGCCATCGCCGTCTTTTCCATTGAGCATCGTCTTTTGATAAAAGATCTTGCCGCCGCTTACGCCCGAGATGACGTACCCGTCTTTCAGCAGAGTTTTATAGCTGACTCCTTTCGGATGGCTTTTTAGATCAGCGTTGTAGGCTGTTTTGAGAGTTTTTAAAAGAGCATTGTATTGTCCCCAAACCAGAACTTTTGCAGTACCGTCTTTCGAATGAAAAGCACGTCCGTCGCTGTTTTGAGCTTCTTCCTGAGGCGTAAAGATATCCGCGGGATACTTTAGATCGTACTCAAAGCGGGCGTTCGAATAGGTTTCGTAAGCTGTTTGCCCGAAGCAAAAGCTCGCTGCAAAAAGCACCCAAAGAAATGTGAATGAAAACCGTAAACTTCGCATAACCTCAAAAAAGGCCAAACCAGCCGTATGCATTCATTATCTCGCCAAATCCGAACGACGCAAGATTCGCGATGATGATCGCTATCATGCAGCGTATCCAATCTTTTGATTCGAGCAGATCTTTACCGCGAAACGCGAGCCAAAACAGAAAGCACTCGGCAACGGGAGCGAATATCTCTGCCACCGTCAGATACAACGCCCTCGACTGATCAAAAAAGATCGCCGGAAGCACCAGAACCACGATCGGATAAGTACACGCCGTCAGCCAAACGCCGCACCGCAACCGCTGAACTATCGCCACCTTTGGCGATAGCCCGACGAGCAGCACCGGCGTCTCGATCAGGATCGTCACCAGATAACCAAAGGGCAAAAAATACCACAGCTCACCCAGCGGCAGATTCTGCGTCTGAACAAAACTGACCTCGTCAAAAAGGATCATAAGGATTTACCCGCGAAATACGCGAAAAAACGCGAAAGATTTCTGAAAAAGCTTTTCGCGTTCTTTCGCGTATATTCGCGGGCTAAAGCATTTTTATAAGGAACGGAAACTCTGCCAGAACGTGTCCAATGGCGAATGCAAAATAAATATCGCGCGTAATCGTGTAGTCGACCGAAAATCCAGCCCAAAGAGCAATCGCGACCGCCATCGCGACCGCCAAGGCAAGCCCAACCAACTTTGGAAAACCACCTTTGCTACGAAAAAGCGGTATCTCGCTCAGTTTCCACGGTATCGCCCGACGATCGATCAGCGGTATCAGCAATATCCAGACAAAGTAATGGATGGATTCGAGAAAAACGTGCGTCGCAACCAGAAAATGGCTCGAAATGCCCGGTAGTATCTGGCTTCCAGCGTGCTGTGTGATCCGCCAGAAAAGGTTTGTGTCCTCCGAGAGATTTGGCTGGCTGCCGATCGCGAACCAGAGCGTTACGACAAAAACTGGAATTGAGGCAAGGCAGAAATGATATGCCCGCAGCCAGTCCGGTCTTGTGCGGCGTATCTGGCGTTCGAGAAACCACATCGCGACGAACGGGTGAATGTAAACCAGAGCCAGGCTCCAATATTGCGGTACGATCCACGCCAGAGCCGCGAGCAGAAACGCTGCCGGAAATGCCCACGCCCAATCGCTTTTTGGCCGCTGTTTGCCCCGGAGATAGAATAAAAGCCCGAGCCATAGCACGAAAGCCGTGTTCCACGAAGCCGCAAAAACCGCCCAGCTTTCGCTGCTCCACAACCAGTTGCCGCTCGCGAAATAGAGCGTCAGATATGACGCCGCCAGCACGATCACGCCGCCGATACCAACTGTGTAAAAAACTCTCGATCGTCCCCAACGGAGCGGCATTCGTGCGACGAAATAGCGAAATTCCATCACATTGTGAACACCCGCAAACAAAAAGATCGTCACGATCGACGCCCCGAGCGGAAAGCTCCCGATCAGGACGGCCGCAATCGCACACGCCGCCACGAACGCGCCCAAAAAGACGTGTGCGCTTGTGAACTCAATCCTGGCGCTGCTGATCTCCTGCATTGATTATTCGCCGGCGGGAGTTTCCGTGACATCCGGAACGATCAGCTTGACCTGATTGCCTTCGGTCGTCTCGATCTTGATCTTGCCGTACGCAAAGCCGTATGGCTTGAAGATCTTTTGATCGAACAGCTTACTCGTAATGTTACGAGCGGCTGGTGGTGGGCCGACGTTTGCGAAAACGACGGTCGTCGCCGCTCCGATGCCGCCCAGAATTGCAGCAGCCGCGAGAGCTTTGCCGCCTTTTGTCGAAGCCTTGCCGGAACGCACGAACCACATTCCGCCAAAAACGAAGGCCAGGCTTAAAAACGCTCCGCTGACGATCGTCTGCAAACGGGTGAATCCGCCGGTCGCGGCGGCAGTGTTGCCGTTGTCGTCGTCGAGTGTTTCGAGTTCGGCTCGGAGCTGTTTGATCTGCGATTTGGGAATAAGCAATTTTGCTTCTTTCGCGGATTTGTCCATCATGATCTCCATCGTCGTGGAGACGCCCGGTTTGGGCTTTTCGACACTATTAGGCGATTTTTCCGGACGAGCAATGTCAGCAAAAGCTGCTGTTGTTGCGATCAGAGCAACGGCGGCGAGCAATAATATCTTCTTCATTTCTATCTCTCCTTTTCTCGAGCAATTTGCCGAGAATTATAACAGCAATTTACAGAGCAGGAACGCAGATGGTGCGGGAAATTGCGAACACTCGGTAGCTTTTCGGCACTATCTTTCTATCTATCCGTACTTGACAAAATGTCTTATGTGTGCAACAATTTGCTAATGCAGAATCGCAGACGAGGTATTGGCCGATCCGTCGAAAGGCTCCGTCTCACTGATGACGTTGTAATTTTTGCAAATGAGACGATATTTAACCGTAAGTACCTGAAAAAGAACATTTTAAGCCGTCTCACTTTGTCCACTGAAGTGAGACGCGTGGATCGGTCAACAATTGAGCGTATCCCTCTCTTTGCCGAGTTGCTGCTTTGGGTTACACTTTTGTCATTATGCGTAACCAATTAAAGCGATTTATCGAGCAGATGGATGAGAATTCCATTGCGATCATTCCGGCGGCACACGAAGTTACCCGAAGCTATGATACTGAGTTCAAGTTTCATCAGGACCCCGATTTTCGATATCTGACCGGGTTTCCGGAACCGGACGCGATCGCCGTTATCAACCCGAACGCGAAAAAGCCGTTCACGCTATACGTTCGTCCACGCGACCCGCTGATGGAAACGTGGTACGGCCGCCGCCAGGGTGTCGAAGGTGCGGTGAAGAATTACGGTGCTGATAAAGCATTTTCGATCGAGAAATTCCCCGCCGATCTTGGCAAGATACTCGACGGACATGACGTACTTTATTATCGCTTCGCGGTCGATTCTAAGCTCGACCAGGCGATCCTCGGCTATCTGACCGAGCAGCGTGTTCGCCGTCTGAAAACAGCATATCCGCCACACACGATCAAAGATCCGACGATCATCACCGGCGAAATGCGGCTTCACAAAGACAAGGAAGAGATCGCCCTGATGCAGAAGGCCGCCGACATCGCCGCCGAAGCACACGTGCTTGCTATGAAAAAAGTTAAGCCCGGGATGAACGAAGGCCAGGTCGAGTCTTTCATGGAAGCGTACATGAAAGACCGCGGAGCGTCGGGCGTTGCGTACAACTCGATCATCGGCGGCGGCGACAATGCGACGATCCTGCATTACGTTGAAAACAACATGCCGCTCAAAGACGGCGACCTGATCCTGATCGACGCCGGAGCGCAGTATGAAGGCTATGCGTCGGACATCACACGCACATTTCCCGTGAACGGCAAATTCACCAAAGCTCAGCGCGAGGTTTACGACGTTGTGCTCGATGTTCAGCGCAAATGCATCGATTTCACTGTGGTTGGAAATACGCATCAAAAGCGTCAGGAATATTCGATCGAACTGCTCACCGAAGGCATGAAACAGCTAGGTCTGCTTAAAGGAAAAACGCAGGACCTGATCAAGAAAAAGGCATACCTGAAATACTACATGCACGGTGTCGGCCATTGGCTCGGCCTCGATGTACACGACGCCGGACGCTATTACATCGATCAACAAGCCAGCCAGTCGAGGCCATATGCTCCTGGAATGGCTCTAACTGTCGAGCCCGGACTCTACATTCCACCCGATGACAAATCCGCCCCAGCCAAATACCGCGGCATCGGCGTCCGCATCGAGGACGATGTGGTCGTCACCGAAACCGGCAACATCAACCTGACTGCCGGCGTCACGAAAGATCCGGACGAGATCGAAGCGATCATGGCGAAAGCTCGAAAGTAAATGCAGTTCGGCGAAACAGTCAAAAACCTTCCCGCTCTGCTCGGTGCGTTGCTGGTCGCGATATTGTTCATCCAGTCCGGCCTAGACAAGGTCTTCGACTGGAAGGGAAATGTCGAGTGGCTGAAAGGCCATTTCGCCAAGACGTTTCTCGGCCCGTTGGTTCCGCTGATGCTCGCGAAGATCACAGTCATCGAGCTTGCGGCGGGATCGATGAGTGCGGCGGGGATCGTTTATTTCTTCGTCGCGGGAACGACTGCTTTGATCTTTTGGTCGTCAGCTGTCGGAGCCGCGGGAATTGTTGCTCTTTTCTTTGGCCAACGGATCGCGAAAGATTATCCCGGAGCAGCGGTTTTGATTCCGTATTTCATTCTCTTAATGGTCTTGATGGTACTGACGAATCCATATTCTAAGATTTAGCGGTATTGTTTTCACAGCAAAACAGAAAAGCCCGGCCTCGAAGCCCGGGCTTTTTTGATCTCTATACAGCATGCGGGATGTGGAATTCTCCGCGAAAAGTATCGCGCCCAGCGGTATTCGCTTAGTCCCAGCTTATGTTCTATTTGCATTTATGCCGAAAATCCCGGGATTCCAATGGCACACGCCTTGCGCGCATTAATTCTGTAATGCGAGAAAAAGGATCAATTTGCCAAATTTCTGTGGGATCGGTCAGAACGCCGTTCAGTTATGGTCCCTATCAAATATCACAATCGTTTTTAGCGCAAAAAAGAGAGATGAAATTTGAAGAATTGAAACGCCGTTCCCGCGAAGTCGCCGGGAATAGCAGTGGCTAGGCCGAAGGAGAGAGCGACTTCTCTTCAAAGACCTCCGCCAAAAACCGGGAGGTTATATGAAATCGAACAGATTTATCGTAAGAATACGCTTCCAGACCAGCGGTGCGCTCCGCACCATTTCGATCATCCGAATAAAGCTCTTACTCGTTTTTGCCGTGGTCATCTGGCTTTGGCTGTGCCCGTTGATAAGGTCGGGCTACGGCTGGCGATCTTGACCTAACATTCGGCAGCGGCGGAAAAGTAACAACCGATTTCAGGCCCGGTGTTCCGGACCAAGTCATGGGGTTAGCTCTGCAGCCTGATGGAAAGATCGTTGCCGCGGGCATCACCGGCTGGCAGCCATTCTTTGGCAGCACGACACCGGGAATGTTCCTCGCTGACGTCGCTATCTCTCGCTATCATGTGACGGAAGTTTAGATACCAGTTTTGGTACCGGCGGAAGGGTTACGACCGATTTTTTCGGGTTTCGTGATATGGCCCTTGCCGTTAAGCTGCAGCCGGATGGAAAGATCCTCGTCGGCGGGCTCGCCTCACATCCGCCCTTTGACGATGATTTCGGTTTAGCTCGATACAACAGTGACGGTAGCCCTGATAGCGACTTTGGTGTCGGCGGAAAGGTGACGACCGACTTTGGTGGTGAACATGATGGGGTCAATAGTTTGCTTCTACTACCCGGCGGCAAGATAGTGGCCGTTGGCGTAAGTTGGAGCGAAGGCCACGAGGATGACTTTGCTTTGGCCTGCTACAACTCTGACGGCAGTTTGGATACCAGTTTTGGGGTGGGCGGCAAGGTGATCACCGATTTAGGTCGAAACGTCGACGATATCGGCATCGGTTCCGTTTTAGCCGATGGAAAGATCGTCGTTGCCGGTTCGACAAATTCAACTCTATTTGACTCCGGACGGTCTCGTCCAGATGTATTTGGCGAAGGAGATTTTGCCGTCGCTCGATACGATCTCAATGGAGGTCTCGATCCGTCTTTCGGTAACGGCGGGATCGTTGTGACGGACATCTTTGGTGAGGATATAGCGGTAACCGTGGCAGCACAGCCGGACGGAAAGATCATAGCTGCTGGTACCAAAAGCAGCCTGAGCCAGGACTTCGCATTGGTTCGATACAACTCGAACGGCACGCTCGACGGCTCTTTTGGATCAGGCGGTAAGGTTTCCACTGATCTTAGCGGTCACGATATTGCTTTTTCCCTAATACTTCAGCCAAACGGAAAGATAGTTGCGACAGGAGTGACCGGACTAACCGAAATACCAGTAGGAACAGATGGGGAACTTCCCGAAATACCTCATGCCCAATTCGGCCTCGCGCGCTACAACGTAAACGGCTCATTGGATACGACATTTGGCGTTAATGGTACGCTGATGACGGATTTTGCCGGATTGAATGGCTTTGCCTGCACTTCCGTTCAGCAGAATGACGGAAAGCTTGTTGTGGGCGGAACCGCCTATATCAGCGATACTGATTCGGTCTTTGCTCTTGCACGCTATACGCTCAGATCCAAACAAGCGATCGCCTTTACCTCGAATCGGGATGGAAACAGCGAGGTCTACATCATGAACCCGGACGGCACGAATCAAACTAGACTGACCAATAATTTTGCAGATGACACGCAGCCGTCACTCAGTTCAGACGGAACGCGGATAGCCTTTATGTCCACCCGTGACGGCAATGAAGAGATCTATGTCATGAATGCCGATGGCTCCGGACAAACCCGGCTTACGAATGGTGTCTTCAGTGACCGTTACCCGGCTTTCAGCTACGACGGAACCCGCATCGTTTTCTCTTCTTTTCGAGATGGGAATCAGGAGATCTATGTGATGAACGCCGACGGCAGCGGCCAAACGCGGCTTACGGACAATGTGGCAACGGATGACCAACCCACCTTCAGCCCCGACGGCAGCGGAATAGTCTTTGAGTCTTGGCGCGATCAGAATTGTGAGCTTTATCTCATGAATTCAACAGGCGGGGGGCTTACTCGCCTTACGTTCGTCGCTCCCTTTCTTGACGAGCATCCGGTATTTAGCCCAAATGGCAGCAAGGTCGCCTTCTTCTCGGGCCGCGACGGCTACCCCGAGATATACATAATGAATCCGGACGGTTCCGCGGCGGGACAAGCGGATGATTCCGACATTTAGCCCCAACGGGGCCAGATCGTCGTCCTCGGCCCCCCCCCCCCCCCCCCCCCCCTCCGCCCGGCCCTCCCCCCGGGGCGGCGCCCCCCCCCGCCCCCCCCACACGGAAAGGTTTTATCCGCCTACGGCTTGCCTCTGAGAAACGCAGTTGTTTCATTGATCGACTCTCAAAATGTCAGAAGGATCGCAACGACAAGTTCATTCGGGTTATACTCGTTCGACAACGTCAGGATAGCGGAAACGTACATCATCAGCGTCGCCTCAAAACGCTACCGTTTTGCCCCGCGTATCATGCAGTTCAACGGCAGTATGTCTGATCTGGATTTTACTGGAATGGAGTAATTCAATATTCCGCGAACGCAGAAATGTGTATGAAAAATGGCCCCGGGATAAAACCTGGGGCCATTACTTGCTTGTTCCGGAAGCTCAGTTCGAGATCGCATTGAATAGCAGCGGATAGGTGGCGAGCGATTGGGCACGATACTGTGGGCGGAAGCCAAAAAGCACGATCTTGCCTTTGCCCATTGGGATGGAGACGAGAGCGGCTTTTCCGGCGATCTTTTCGGCGCCGAGGGCCCAACCCGAGAGGAGAACGTTTTTCGGGTCGGTCGGATAACGGGCGATCACCTCGACGCGGGCATCCTGAGCGATATCGAAAGCGGGCGAATCTTCGAACCAAGCTATAGATTCTTTCGGCATTCCTTTGGCGATCGGACTATTGGTGTTGATCTCAGTTCGGAGGATCGAGCCGGGAATAAAGAAATCCTTTCGCGGTAAGCCTTTCGTCACATCACGCACCGGCAAACCGAACTGCTCGATCGCAAAATCAGACGCACTATTCAGGAAAACAAGAGTTCCGCCTTCTTCGACAAATTTCTTAAGCTTAGCAACACCTTCCTTCCCAACGCCGCCCACATACTCATCCGGCATCGAGCCTTTTGTATAGCCGTTGAGGATTTGGGCTGCGCTTTGATCGGGAAATACGATAGTGTTCGTCTCTTTGCCACCAAAATTGGAGCCGCTGCCCTGCCGTATCTCTGAGGTGGTAATGCTTTCAACCGGCGCTCCGCAATTGATGTCATAGCCGCCAGGTTTGCGAAAGATCCAACGTGTCCATCCCTCGTCCATCGACGGTGGCCCGGACCGGTATATCGTATATCGTGGAGCATGACCCTGGCCACAACTTGCTCCCGAGCCAGTACCGGAACTTCTTTTCGGCAGTTGGTAAGTGAATGGTCTAGAGATCGCCTCGCTTTCGACATTCATCAGCAACGACAGCGTGTGTGCGGTGACGTCGTAGGGCGAGATCGGGTTTCCGCTGGCATCCAGGAGGTCCGGATATTTTTGCCTTTCTAGAAGCGCCTTTGCAAAAGCTCCGTAGGGTTGGTCGAGCCTGACGACGGCCGTGCCACGAGGATATTTCTTTCCCGCGATAGCGAGATTGTCGGGACGATCGACAGTTACGCCTCCCCTTTCCAGGATTCCCAAAAGACTTTCCTGCCGCCTATCGTGGCTCAGGTCGTAACGGACGCCCTGGTTCTTTACATCGTCGTTGCCAAGTTTAGGGAAGACATAAGCAAAAAGCTCACCATCCTTTCTCGGCTTCACTGCTTCTTTCCCAACCTCATAAAACCTTGACAACCATTTTTCCCGATTGTCCGCCGCGTGGTTGAGCAGGCTGAATGCGCCGCCCGTCATATACTCAGTGATGTTCCGCATCTTCCATTCACCGCCTTTCCACACAGGGCCGAAGTTTGGCGATTCCTTTCTCGCATCATAGCCGAGGCCGCCGCGTACTTGATTCTCCTGAATCGTGATTGGCGAAGCGAGGCGGGCCGAAGCGGTTTCGCTCAAGATACGGACGCCGCCGTGGTAATGCGAATACGCTCGGGCCGGTGTCCAGGCGTCGTAGGTTGAGTTGGTTGTGATGCCTTCAAATCCTTTCTTGCGAAGGTCGCCGGCGATGTAGTTGCCGAGTACCGTATAGCCTTCGACTATCTTTTTGGGCACATTTGGTTCGACTGGGTCCATGTACGGGGGCAAGAAAAGCCTTGAACCGTTGGCTCCTTGCTGATGTATGTCGTGAACGATCTGAGGGTGCCAGACGTTGTGGATCTTGTCGACGGTGAGCTGGGTTTCGACCTGGGTGAAGGCGTACCAGTCGCGGTTGTTATCGTGGCCGACGTATTTGTGATAAAGCTCAGGCGGCGTGGTGCCTTCGTACGGCGTGCCGAGCGTTTTGTCGTACCAGTTTTTGACGATATCTACGCCGTCGGGGTTGAGCGACGGAACCAGCAGGATGATGGTGTTTTTGAGAATGTTCAGGATCTCAGGCTCGTTGCTTGACGCCAAACGATGGGCGATCAGGAAAGAAGACGTATGGCTGCCGACCTCGGTCGAGTGAATGCCGCACGTGATCAACACGATCGTCTTTCCATCTTCGATCAGTCTTTCGGCAAATTTATCTCTGCTCTTAAACGTCCGGGGGTCGGCGAGCTGAGCGTTTATTTTTTTGTATTTTTCTAGGTTACGCAGATTCTCCGGGCTTGATATGGTTGCGAAAACGAAAGGGGCTCCCATCGTCGTCTTGCCGATCTCCTGGAAAATGACGCGATCGCTCGCCGCGTCGAGTTTTTTGAAATAATCGACAGTTTGAGCCCAGCTTGCGAGTTTTTTGTCATCGCCGGGCTCGAAGCCGAGGACATCCTTGGGAGCAGGGACCGTTTGAGCGGCGGCAGCAGCGGCAAACAGTATCGATACAGCAACGAGACGGAGTACTGAAGAGAGATCACAATTAACAATTTTTTTCATTATCTTTTGTCGGGCACCAGGTTTGATTTGGCTCAGTTTAGGATATTTCGTTTGGATATGAAAGACGCCATTATTCAAAAAATCTCCCGCTGTCACTGGGACTGAGTTAGTATACGAACATCGAGCCTTGTGTATGCCTGAACGAATCGAGATCCCCGAAAAATATTGGAATGTTTCCGCCAGTGAGTTGCTGGCGGCTCTTGATTCGGCACCAGGCGGAATGACCGATGCTGCGGCTGCGGCACGTTTGGAGTTGGTTGGGCCAAATGCCCTCGAAATAAGCCGCCAGGTCACGTGGCTGCGGCTTCTGACGAAACAATTCACAAATCCTCTCGTCCTAATTCTGCTGTTCGCGGTTGCGGTCTCGCTGTATGTTGGCGAGTGGACCGATGCGTCGATCATTTTTTTCATCGTCGTCGGCAGCGCCCTGATTTCGTTTCTGCAGGAATATTCAGCCGGCAACGCGATCGCCAAATTAAGGGCACGATTAAAGAAACGGACAACAGTGCTTCGCAACCGAGAAGAGAAGCAAATAGACCACGAGGCTATCGTTCCGGGCGATGTTGTCGTGCTTTCTGCAGGCAGTCTTATTCCCGCCGATGGAGTGGTGATCGAGACAAAGGACTTCTTCGTTAATCAGGCGGTACTAACAGGCGAAACCTTTCCCGTTGAGAAAGAAACGGATGTCGCTGATGCAAATGCGAGTCTTGCAGAGCGGATGAATTGCGTCTATATGGGCACCTCCGCGCGAAGCGGTTTTGCCAAGGTTTTAATTGTCCGAACCGGAGCGGCCACGGAATACGGCCGGATCGCGGATCAGCTCAGCCTGCGAGCGCCTGAAACGGAATTTGAGCGGGGTATTCGAAAATTTGGCATAATGCTCACCCGGATAATGGTTGGGCTCGTCCTTGTGGTTTTTGCCATCAATGTGGTTTCTGACAAGCCCGCGATCGAATCTCTCCTTTTCGCGATCGCCCTAGCCGTGGGAATCTCGCCGGAACTTTTGCCGGCTATCATCACGATCAATCTTTCAAAGGGAGCGCGCGAGATGGCTCGACGCGGCGTCATTGTTAGACGCCTCGAGGCGATCGAGAATCTCGGCAGCATGGACATCCTGTGTACCGATAAAACCGGAACGCTGACCGAAGGCATCGTCCGGCTCGATGCCGCACTCGATGCCGAGGCGAACGCGTCCGACGATGTCTATCGTCTGGCCTACCTGAATGCATATTTTCAGGCCGGTCTCCCTAATCCGCTCGATGAAGCGATCGTTGCCGGCCCCGCCGTTGAACTTAGCGGCGTCGAAAAGGTCGGCGAAGTGCCTTACGACTTTGCACGCAAACGCCTGAGCATCATGGTTAAGGCCGGCGATCGGCCGGCAATGATGGTCACCAAAGGTGCTCTCGACAATATTCTGGCGGTTTGCACGCACTTTCGCGGTTCCAAAGGTCTCGAGGGACTAACGCCGGACAAGCTAAGTGAGATCGGCAAGCGGTTCGAGGCTTGGGGATCGGACGGATTTCGTGTTCTCGGGCTCGCGACAAAGGAATTGCTGAACGATAGTTCTGCAAACCGTGATGACGAGTGCGACCTGGTATTTGAAGGCTTTCTTCTCTTCTTCGACCCGCCTAAGGAAGATGCCAGCAGTGCGATCGAAGCCCTTGCGAAACTCAAGGTCCAACTGAAGATAATTACCGGTGACAATCGGCATGTCGCGGCACACCTTGCCAAGTCGGTGGGCTTGGAATCGGCCGGAATAATAACTGGTACAGAGCTCAATCTACTTGATGATGAGGCCCTCTGGCATGCTGTCGAGCACAACACGCTGTTTGTCGAGGTTGACCCGAATCAGAAAGAACGGATCATCCGAGGATTGCAAAAAATGGGGCATGTTGTCGGGTATATGGGCGACGGGATTAACGACGCTCCTGCCCTGCACGATGCCGACGTCGGCATCTCGGTCGAAGGAGCCGTTGATGTTGCCCGCGAGGCCGCTGACTTCGTACTGCTAAAAAAAGGACTCGACGTGCTCTGTCGCGGCATTGAGGAAGGCCGCGTAACCTTTGCCAATTCCCTCAAGTACATTTTTACGACGACGAGTGCCAATTTCGGCAATATGTTCAGCATGGCGGGAGCATCGCTGTTTCTTCCGTTCTTGCCGCTGCTCGCCAAACAGATATTACTCAATAATTTTCTATCCGATATTCCGGCGATCGCTATTGCCAGCGATAACGTCGATCCGGAATTTGTTGAGTCGCCGCACCGATGGGACATCAGTTTCATCGGCAAGTTTATGATCGTCTTCGGCCTCGTCAGCTCGATTTTCGATTATTTGACGTTTGGGCTTTTATATTTCTACATCAGGGCTTCGGAAGCTGAATTTCAAACCGGCTGGTTCATTGAGTCTCTCCTTACCGAACTCTTGGTCGCCCTTATTGTCCGCACACGGCGTCCGTTTTACCGCAGCCGGCCCGGACGTTGGCTGTGGATCTCGACGGTGGCCGTTGTCGGGCTGACGATCGTAATTCCTTATATCCCCGGAACCAATATCCTGGGATTCGTACCGCTTCCGCCCGGGATCTTGGTGATGATAATTGTTATTTCCGCCTTGTACGTCGCGGCGGCCGAGGCCGTGAAGCAGGTTTTCTATCGCCGCCTCACGGGTGCTAACTGAATTGATGAGCTGAATTTGAGGTAAAAGATTGCGTTTTTTGTGTTAGCGGGGTAAATTAACGCAGGTTCAAAAATCCTTTCCCCTATAAAACACCCGCCTAAAGCGGGACGCAGAAAGACAATCTGGAGACTCTAAACCGGCATGAAGAATCCTTTTCTCGAAAATTTCAGGTCATATATTCCTGACGCTACGACGCTCCGCGAACTGACGCCGCTGCCGCTCGTTGTCGGCACTCTGCTTGGTATTATCTTTGGCGCGTCGTCGCTCTATCTTGTTTTGAAGACAGGGCTTACTGTTTCGGCCTCGATCCCGGTCGCGGTTATCGCGATCACGGTTTTCCGGCTGTTGTCAAAAGTTAAGGTAATACCTCCCGCGTTCAAGTATGTATTGATGGCTGTTGGTGTCCTTGCGGGCGGAGGACTCTTCTATTTGCTGGCTGGTTTAGGGATTGGGGTTGCTTGGGCCGCCCTCGCTGGAATTGCCTTGGCGGCGCTGTGTTGTTACGCGATTTATAACGCTGATGACGCGACCATTCTTGAAGCCAACGTCATGCAGACGGCAGGTTCCGCTGGAGAATCGATCGCCTTCGGCCTCGGTGTGACGATGCCGGCGATCATGATCCTGGGTTTTGACCTTGAGATCAGTCGTGTGATGCTGGTCGCGGTTTTGGGCGGATTGCTGGGGATCCTGATGATGATCCCGCTCCGCCGGGCTCTGATCAAGGACCAGCATGGTTATCTCAAATACCCCGAAGGAACGGCCTGCGCCGAGGTTCTCAAAGCCGGAGCGTCCAAGGAATCGCGTGATGCCTCGATCGAGGCTGGTGTCGAGGGCAACGACCATGCGGCGATCCAGGGCGGCAAGATCATCTCGATCGGTTTTGCGATCGGTTTTGCGTTCAACGCGTTGATGAAGGTGCTGTTCTTTTGGAAGGAATCGCCGGGATACGATTTCACAAAATCAGGATTCAAGGGAGCCTCAGTCAACTCCGACAACGACCCGACTTTGCTCGGCGTCGGTTACATAATCGGGCCGCGTATCGCAGGGCTCATGATGGGCGGCGGCGTATTGTCATATCTCGTTCTGATCCCGATCATCAAATTCTTTGGAGAGTCGGCAACCGGGCCGATCGCACCTGAGATCAGCAAGACCATCGCGGAAATGACGCCCGGCGGCGTTCGAAGTGCCTATGTACTCTACATCGGCGCGGGAGCAGTGGCGATGGCCGGAATGATCTCGCTAGTACGCAGCCTGCCGACGATCTGGCACGGCCTAAAAGGCGGCTTGGCCGACCTTCGGGGCGGTTCTGCCGAGTCGAACTCTAATTTGCCGCGTACAGACCAGGACATCTCGATCAAATGGGTCATCGTCGGTGTCATAGGCCTGGTGGCGGCGATCATGCTGTTCCCGCAACTGGGACTGAGTGTTTTCGTAAGCCCGTTCGTCTCGTTCTTCGGAGCGATCCTGATCATTATTCTCGGATTTTTGTTCGTGACGGTTTCGTCCCGTTTGACTGGTGAGGTCGGTTCGTCTTCGAATCCGATCTCGGGAATGACGGTTGCGACGCTTCTAATTACCTGTCTCGTTTTCCTCGGACTTGGCTGGACGGCAGCCGATCCTTATTTCGTAACGGCACTCTCGATCGGCGGCATTGTCTGTATCGCTGCGTCGAACGGCGGTACGACCTCACAGGATCTGAAAACCGGATTCTGGGTCGGCGGCACGCCGTGGCGTCAGCAGATCGCGATCCTTGTCGGAGCGTTGGCGTCAGCATTGGTCTTGGGCTCGCTGCTGATCATGCTGAACAATAATGAGACCTATTTCCAGAAGATCGATGCGGCAAACCCGGTCGCAACCAAAACGATCGGCGAGGAGAAGCTGTTCAAACAAGGCGGCCAGTTCCAGTCGGAAAAGGTCACTAACGGCAAATATAAGGACACCGACACTGCGACCTACCGCGTCTGGCAGAACACTGAGCCGAAAGACGGCCAGGTCGGGAAATACCTTGTCGATCAGAGCGGCAAGCCGGTCTACTTCGTCGATCCCGGCATCAACGGCATCATCAAAAAAGACGAGGACGGCAACGACCTGACACGTTACGATGCTCCTAAAGCAACGCTGATGAGCTATATCATCAAGGGGGTCTTGGGACAGAATCTGCCGTGGGGTCTGGTGATCCTTGGGGCAATGATCGCCATTGTGCTCGAACTCGCCGGGGTGCCTTCGCTCGCGTTTGCAGTGGGAATCTACCTGCCGATCTCGACATCGGCGCCCATTTTCCTCGGTGGCATGGTTCGATATCTCGTTGATATCTATCTGAAACGAAAGCTCGCCTCACGCAACCTGACCGAGGACGAGGTTATCGCCGAAACCGACAAATCGAACGGCGTCCTCCTCGCCTCGGGCTACATCGCGGGCGGGGCTATCGCGGGTATTTTGATCGCTCTGTTTGCCGTCCAACCGACGCTCAAGGGAATTCAGGACGCCGCTGAACACTGGTCAAAAAGCGGCAATCCATTCTTCGAGGGCGGGGCATCGGATTTCCTCGGAATACTGCCGTTCCTCGTACTGATGGTTGTACTCTACTGCGTTGGCCGCGAATGGTGGTTGGCAGGAAAGAAGGCCTCATAACAGGCGAAGAATTTGTTTTACTTTATTTAACGCGACGCGCTATGCTAACCACAGCGCGTCGCTTTTTCTTCTCTCCCGATTGTTTTGCATTTAGAATTTTTGGTTCGATGAGACCGTTTCAGATAATGAAAGATCTGTTATTTTTTGGCAGCCGATCGACGATAATTGCTTTGTCGCTGGGCATCGCCTTGTCAATCGCTATGTCCGGCTGCACGTCGAAAGAGCCGGCGGCGAATGCCAATACTGCGAATAACACCAAGGCCGCGAACACCACGGCGGCGAACACCGCGAATGCCGAACCAGCTCCAAAAGGTGCCACAATTCCGATCGAGCCTAATGGCCCGGCTGATACGGTTCGTGTATTTTACAAGAATCTGCGTGAAAAAAAGTTTCGAGAGGCAATATTTTTGACGAATCTGCGGCCGGCGGTCGAGGGGTTGACTGAGTCGGAACTTGGTGAATTTTCGCTGGATTTTGCAAAGCTCGCCGGTCAGATCCCGGCCGAGATCGAGATAAACGGCGAGGTCGTCAGTGGTGACAAGGCTACCGTTACAGCTAATTTGCCTGACAGAGAAGACAGAACAGACACTCAAAAGATAAAGCTGCAGAAGGCCGGTGACGTGTGGATAATACAGACGGTCGATGATGCGGCGCAAAAGCGGATCCAGAAAGAAGGTAAGCAGTATTTCTACAATCTGCGCATCGAGACCCATCAGGAAGAGGCAAAAAAGATGCTCGAACGCATCTCAAAGGCCGAACTTGCCTACTCAGTCCAAAACGGCAGGTGTGCGGACCTGGAGACGCTGATCGTTGGCGGATTGCTGCCCGACGACATCCGAACGAGCGAATCGACGGGTTATAATTACGCGGTTACGCTGACCACCGACGGCAAAAGTTACTACGCGACGGCAACTCCAGCCGAGTACGGCAAGAGCGGCAAATTGTCTTATATTCTCAAGCTCGACGCCAAAGGGATCTCGCGTGTCACCAGCAAAGATAATGGCGGCAAGGTGTTAGCGCGATAAACAAATTTAAAAATATGCATCAAAGTTGTTGATATTATCTATCAAAAGCGTTATATCTTAGATTCTTGTTGTTTTTCTGAGGATAAAGCAGATGTTTCGTAAACTGATCAGCAAATTCAACAGCTCTTTGTCCGAGAGCATGGTTTCGTCGCGCAGGCGGCATACGGCTCCGGTCAAGATCTGGTTCGAGCCCGAGATAAATTCCGAACGTGCCCGCGAACTCGCCCGTTCAGCTTGCGTGCTCGGCGAAACGTTTGATATCAGCCGCAGCGGCATCTCGGTGATCGTTCCGTCGATCCGCGTCAAAGAAAAGTATCTCGTTGGGCACGAACGTCCGCTCCACATCGAAATGGAGTTGCCGACTGGCAAGGTTGAAATGACTGTCATGGGAAAACGCTACGAAAAGGTCGGCGTTCATATCTCGACCGAGAGATTCCTGGTCGGAGCCCACATACTTAAGCTGACCGGCGCAGACAAAGATGCATACGAAACATTTCTAAAACGCGGCCATCGCGGCACGCGGCGAGCGACCGGCAGCCTCGAGCTTGGCATCGACTGAGCAGTTTTCAAGATCATTAATTTTACGGCCTCAGCGATATCAATTGCTGAGGCCGTTCCATTGCCGAAGCACGCATAACCTGCAAAACATATCAATTTGTGCAAAATATGTCGATCTGTGCAAAACATAGCGATCTGTGCATAATTGGATTTCATTTCGGCGCCAAAATGTGTAGCATTTTAAGCCGAAGGGCATCTTTAGTATTTTCGGGATCAAATTACTGTGAAAGAAAAAGTAGGCATTGGACTGATCGGAACCGGTTTTGCGCGCAAGGTGCAATTACCGGCGTTTTTGGCTTGCGAGGGTGCGTGGGTCGCATCGGTATCGAGTGCAAGTTATGAAAACGCACAGGCTGCGGCGGACGATTTCGGCATCGGCCATTTCTCGGCGGACTGGCGTGACACGATCCTGCACCCCGAGGTCGATCTCGTCTGCATTACAACGCCGCCGTATCTGCATCGCGAGATGACACTCTTCGCGATCGAGCATGGCAAACACATTCTTTGTGAAAAACCAATGGCGATGAGCGTCGCTGAGGCTCAGGAAATGACTTCAGCAGCAGCGGCAGTGGCAGCAGCGGGAAGGCCTATCCTTGCCCTGATCGATCACGAACTGCGATTCCAGCCCGGGCGGCAGGTTGCGAAACAGATGCTTCACGACGGCGTGATCGGCAAAGTGCGGCACGCGAAGGCCATATTTCAGGCTCCGCACCGCGGTGACCCAAATATTCCGTGGAATTGGTGGTCGGACGCGGCCGCAGGCGGCGGAGCTTTGGGAGCGATAAATTCGCACATTATCGATTCATTCAACTGGTTTCTGGAGGCTCCGATCCAGACAGTGCTTTGCCAGCTCCAATCGCACATCGCCCAGCGACGCGCCCCCAATGGCGAGATGCGGCAGGTGACGACCGATGATGAAGCTAATATGCTTCTTCGCTTCGAAGACGGCCCGATCACCGATCACTCGACAGGTCTTGTGTCCGTTTCGATGGTCGAATATCCCAGTTATCAAAACCGCGTCGAATTTTACGGCAGCAAAGGAGCATTGCGGATCGATCATCGTGGGGACGCGTTCATCGCCATGGCCGGCGATGATTGGCGGCCGGTCGAAACGCCGATCCTCGAAAATGTAGGAAATTATCCCGACACAGGTTTTCCGCGCGGTTTTATGGGGTTCGCTCCAAAGATAATTGACGCGATCCGCAAAGGGGAAACTTCGATCAGTGACGCGGCGACTTTCGAGGACGGCCTCGAGGTTCAGCGCGTTCTCGATGCGTCACGGATCTCGAGCCGCCAGGGACACATCGTTGTGATCCAAAGGTAAAAATGAAAAACGCGGTAAAGATCATCGGTTTCCTGTTGTTCGCATCACTTGCGGCAGGGTTGGTCTTTGTCTTTTTCTTCGCGGCCGGATATACCGAGCGAAAGCTTAATCCGATCATTTCTCCGCCGCCGTATCGCCTGAGTGCGAAAGCGAGTGAGCTGCACGAAAAACTTATCGTTGCTGATCTCCACGCGGACTCGCTTTTGTGGAATCGTGATCTGAATCTCGACACACCTGCGGCCCAAGTCGATATTCCAAAATTGCATCGCGGTAATGTCGCGTTGCAGGCTTTCACTGTTGTGACCAAAACACCTCGGGGCCTAAACATAGAGCAGAATACTCCTGATACTGACAATATTTTCTGGCTCGCCCTTGCACAACGCCAGCCGCTCGAAAATCTTTTCAGCCTTACCAAACGAGCCTTGTATCAGGCGGCAAAGCTTCACGAATACGCCGCCGCGTCCCAGGGACACATGGTCATCATCAAGACCAAACACGATCTCAAAATGTTTCTCGAAAGCCGAGGGACACAAAGAACGGTTGGCGGCTGGCTCGGCATCGAGGGAGCGCACGCGCTCGACGGGAAGCTGGAAAATGTCGATGTTTTCTTCGACGCCGGTTTTCGAATGATGTCGCCGTCTCACTTTTTTGACAACGAAGTTGGCGGCTCCGCTCACGGCGTCGAAAAATACGGGCTGACCGAGCTTGGGAAGAGCGTAGTTCGCCGGATGGAATCTAAGGGAATGATCGTCGACCTCGCGCATGCATCGCCGAAAACCATCGACGACGTGCTGGCGATCGCGACAAAACCGGTTGCTGTTTCACACACCGGCGTTCGCGGAACCTGTGACAACCAGCGAAACCTGACCGACGATCAACTGCGGCGCATCGCTGCGACCGGCGGCGTGATCGGAATCGGATTTTGGGATACTGCCGTTTGCGGCGACGACGCGAAGGCGGTCGCGAGAGCCATTCGTTATGCCGTAAATATTGCGGGCATCGACCACGTCGGTTTGGGCTCGGATTTTGACGGTTCGGTCAAAGCTCCGTTCGACACGAGCGGTGAAGCTCTCATTACCGAAGCGCTTTTGGCCGAAGGATTTAGCGACGATGAGATCGCAAAGATAATGGGCGGAAACGTCGTTCGAGTACTCTCAGCCATACTTCCTGATTGAGACGCGAGCTATTTTGCTTACATTTTCCGCCGAATTATGCTAAAAAGGTATTTCCACCCCGATTGGAAGTAAACTCAAAAACGAAGTTAGACAGTAGAGAACGGTTCTCTAAATTTCTCGAGAGAATTACGAATGCTTGGCAGTTCCATAGGTTTTTCGATCCTTTTGGTCGCGATATGCTCGGCCATGACGATCAGTGTTTTGGCCGGATCGCAGCCATATAGCTGTTTGCCGAATAGCGTCAAAGCCGATGAGGTTGTTCGCGTAGTCGAGGTGCCGTCACGCTCAGGTGATGTCGTTATCAAGAAGATAACGGTGGCCGATTCGCTGAAGTCGATGAAAGCGAAATGCACGATAGGAAAACTCGTGAATAGCAGAAAGAAGGAGATCAAGTTCTTTCGCATCGAAGGCTGTTGGGGAAACCCGCCAGAAGATTATCTCGAGATACAAGCCCGTCAGCGACGAGAACTGGCGGACCTGAAGCGGAAATATACCGTTATTGAAATGTCCTGCAACACCGGAGTTACGCCATCGATCCCGAGCTCGTAGTAGGCGGGTGGTATGTCGAATTACATTATGAAAAAGCTCACTCTTTTCTTCGCTATTATCGTCGCCGTCGTGTCGATCGCATTTTGGACGCCCATTTCCAAAACACTGGCTGGAATGGAGATCCCGTTCTTTGAAAGAGAGCCCGATCTGCCCGGCATTTTCGAGTCGGAGGAGGACGAAGCGCTGGAAACCCGAGGCGGCAGCAAGGAGGAGTATCTCAATCGCCGTGCGGAGGCGTCCGCTTTGCTGCGTGGGATCGATGGCGTGACGCCGGTCGATCCGCGGATGCGGGTCGATGCTGTTAAGGATCTCGAGAAAGAACAGGAACGTCAGTCCCGACTGCCTGAGTCTAGCTTCAAAGATGCGTTGCTCGCCGATTGGGTTCCGGTCGGCCCGGCACCGATATTTCTCGGGAACATTGAATATTCGGGCCGTACAACCGCAATAGCGGTCCATCCGACAAACCCGGATGTCGTCTATGCCGGCACCGCTCAGGGGGGAGTTTACCGCTCAACGAACGGTGGCACCACTTGGACACCGCTGATGGACAACGCCCTGAGCCTGGCTATCGGTGCCATCGCCATCGCACCGTCAAACCCTGAGATCGTATATGTTGGAACCGGCGAGCCAAATTTCTCATCCGACAGCTTTTTCGGCGTCGGGGTTTATCGAATCGATAATGCCTCGACGACCGCTACTCTTTCAGGCCCTCTCAACCGCGACGGTGCGAATGCCGATGTGATGACCGGCCGAAGCATCGGCGAGGTGATCGTTCACCCGACAGATCCAAATACTATTTTTGTCGCCACGACGAGTGGTGTGGCGGGTTCCGGCGGTACGGCATATACGCCGCTGCCGCCGCGCGGCATTTATCGCTCGACCAATGCCACGTCCGCGTCGCCAACCTTTTCACGCTTGACCGGACTGGCCGGCAGTCTTGACGCATCCGTTCGCGATATCGCGATCGACCCGACAAATCCCAACATCCTGGTTGCGGGCGTACTCTCATCGACAGTTGGGGGCATTCATCGATCAGCCGATGCACTGTCTGCGAATCCTACCTTTAACCAGGTTTTTGCTTACACAGGTACAACAACCAGCGAACTAAACACCGAATTGACCTCGGTCCACCCGGCGGGAAGCGGCGACGCCGTTTTCTATGCTGCCAGTGGACAGGGCACAGGCCGTGTACTTCGATCAACCGACGGCGGTGTGACGTGGACGCTGCGTATCGCGAATAATTTCTGCAATCCTCAGTGTTTTTACGACATCGCGATCGCCGTCGATCCGATTAATCCAGATCAAGTCTATCTAGCCGGATCACCAACGGTCGTCGCCGCATTCTCGACCAATGGCGGAACGAGTTTTACTGAGGGTGGCAGCGGCGTACACGTCGATTCACACGCTCTTGCCGTCTCTAAATCAAATCCGGCAATAATTTATCTGGGCACTGACGGCGGCATTTACCGGTCAACCAATAGCGGGGCGAACTATGTCGAGCTCAACACCCCGCAATATTCCGCGACGCAGTTCACGGGCCTTGCAGTACACCCGACCGACCCGACGCTGACGATCGGCGGGACCCAAGATAACGGCACACTGCAGATCAATGCCGGCGGGACCCAATGGAATCGAGTTGACGGCGGCGACGGCGGAAACTCGATAATAGACAGCAATGCAACCGATACGACTAACGTGCGGATGTATCATACTTATCAAAACCAGTTGAACAATATCGTCGGTTACCGAACACGCGGCACCACTACCGCAGCTTGGTCATCACGCGGCTGCACTAACGGCACGACGCCAAATAACAACATCAACTGCGGTGATACAGCCGTGTTGTTCTACGCTCCGTTCGAAGCCGGCCCGGGCAACCCGAATCCTGTTTACTATGCGACTGACCGCATCTATCGCTCAAGCGATCTCGGCGTGACGCACACTGTCGTTAGCCAAGCACCGATCCAGAGCGGAGTGGCGGTGAGTTCGATCGGGATCTCACCTCAAAATGACAATGTTCGAATTTTCGGCTTGCGTACGGGCGGGCTTTTTGGAACTACGACAGGAAGTGCGACGCTGGTCGATCTCGATCCGAACGCAGCGGTTCCTAGCGGCTTTATCTCGCGCACGGTCATCGATCCAAACAATGTCAACACGGCCTACGTAACGATCGCTAACTATGCCGTCAATAACGTCTGGAAAACCACGAACCTGAACGCATCGCCGCCAACGTGGACGAATATTTCCGGCACACTGCCTCGCATTCCGGTCAGCGCATTTCTGGTTGATCCGGCTAACTCAAATATTCTCTATGCGGGAACCGACATTGGCGTTTACGTCTCTGCGGACGGTGGCACGACATGGAATTCGTTCGGCACAGCGTTTCCTCGCGTCGCTGTTTTTGACATTGCCAAGACCGGCAATAATTTGATTCGAATAGCGACGCACGGACGCGGAATGTGGCAAATACCGGCGTTTTCGCCAAGTGCCCTTCCGGTCACGATCGGTGGCCGCGTCACGACTCCAACGGGCCTTGGGCTACGAAATGCAACTGTAATCCTTACCGATTCGCTCGGTGTCCGGCAAACTGCGACGACAAGTTCATTTGGCATCTATAGTTTTCCAAGTGTTTTGACCGGTCAGAGCTATTTTGTTGGCGTTTCCTCTAAGCGTTACCGATTTGCCACGCAAACTGTGACTGTCGCGGGAGCACTGCCGAATCTTGATTTCATTGGCCTGGAATAGTCATTTATTTGTTCCTAAGCAGAAAGGCTCGAACGTCATCACGCATCTGCGGTGTAACCGTGTGAGCAACGTCCGGATAAAGCCTGAATTCAGCATTTAGCCCGGCGTCTTTGTAGAGCTTCTTCGATATCTCCCACCGGCTGACCGGTGTTTTGCCCAGCAAAGGGTTGATCAGATCGCGGTCTTCGCCGTCGTATGAATCGTCGAAGGGAACCGAATCGTTCTCATCCTTGTCGCCCAGGAATATGAACATCGGCACTTTGCGCAGAGTTTTAAGATCAAGTTTTTCACCCGCGACGAGCTTGAAGTCGGCAATTCCGATCGGGTAACGCAGGGCTTTATCCTTGTATTTCGCAACCGGAGCGATCGGCCAGCCGCCCGGCGACCCTATCGCAGCGGCTTTAACACGGTCAGGGTGCAGAAATATGAATCGATTGACGAACATTCCTTGTGCCGAGAATCCGTTCAGGAGAACGCGTTTATCGAACTTGATGCCCAGTTTCGCCTGTGAGGCGATCGCATGATCGATCATCGCGATGAGCTGCAGATCAAGGCGATGATATTCCTTTTTTGATGTGAGCATCGAATCACGGTCCAGTGCCTGAGTATAGATCTGCCAATCGGTCTTGGGCCTTGGAAAAACCGGCATTAGTACCGCCACTTTTATCGCCGCAGCGACGGCTCCGCTTGTAACCATGCGGCGTTTCACATCGAATTCATGGACAGCGAGATCGTCATCGACCTTTCCGGTGTTGTTCGGAGCGACAAAGAGGGTTTGTACCTTCCCAAGTTCGGCCCGCTCGCTGAATTCCTTCGGCACGTACAAATAGTATGGATAGGTAAAGCCTTTGGAAGGGTCTGGATCGACGCGAATGTAATCCTTTTCGGTCAATGCAGGAACCGGAGCGGGCGTCGGCGTCTGAAAATATGCGTTTAATGTGGTGAATAGAACGATCAATATCCCGTAAATGAGTTTTCTCATAACGGCACTTAACGTTTCAGATTTGTTGGATGTTCCCGATTTTTATAGAAAACACGGCAATTCTTATGACGAATGATCGGTAACGATCCGCCAGCCTTCTTTGAATTTGCGGAACAGTAGCGTGAATTTACCCTTTGGATTGTCCTTGTCACGAGCAAGCGACCAACTGCCGATGACAAACGCGGCGTCCTTCGAGAGCACGTCAATTTCGAGACCGGAAAACGTGAGTTTTCCCATTAAGGCTGTAGAACTGTAAGTCTTTTTGTAATTGTCGAGCGTTGATTGCCAACCGTAGGTGATGCGGTCGCTGGAAACGAACTTAAGCTTTTCGGACTTCCAGTAGCCGATCGACATAAAGGCGTCGATATCGCCGCGATTCCAGGCGGCGGTCTGGTCGTCCATAATTTTGCGAATAGATGCCTGTTCTTTTTCGGACTGAGCAAGGACCGGAATACACAAGGAGATAAGTACCAGGAAGCCGATGCTGTGTTTTTTCATACGATAAGGTCGAGGCGTAACGCGTCTAAATTTGGACGGAATGTAAGCCTAATATAATACAATTCCAGAATGTCGCAAAGACGCTTTACTCGCAGGCAAATGTTATCGACCATCGCCGCTGCTTCAGCCGGAGCGATCGTGGGCTCGATCGGCTGTACGCCGTCTAAACGGACTGAGGTCAGCTTCGCTGGCGATCTTACCCAACTCGACCTCGCCGAGGCCGCACATGCCGTTAAGCATAAGCAAATTTCTCCCGTCGAACTGACAAAGGCCTGTCTCGAAAGGATCGATCGTTTAGACAAGCAGCTAAATTCTTTTATCACGGTAACGCCGGAAGAGGCGCTTCGGCAGGCGAAAGCTGCCGAGGATCTTGTAATGAAAGGCGGACGATTTGATGTGTTGCTCGGGATTCCTATTGCGATCAAGGACAATGTCGATACGGCGGGCATTCTGACAACTGCTGCAAGCGGAGTATTTGCCAACCGTCGACCGTCTGAGGATGCAGAGGTCGTAAGGCGTCTCCGAGCGGCTGGAGCCGTGATCCTCGGCAAGCTGAACATGCACGAATTTGCCCTTGGCACGACATCAGCGATAAGCCACTATCGAGCAGTTCACAATCCTTGGTCGCCAGATCATGTCGCGGGTGGTTCATCCGGCGGTTCGGCTGCCGCAGTGGCAGCCGGGCTGTGTTTTGGTGCCGTTGGCACTGACACTGGCGGATCCGTCAGAATACCAGCGTCCTGCTGCGGCATAGTCGGATTGAAGCCTTCTTTCGGGGTCGTGAGTGCCGCCGGCACCATTCCGGTCTCAAAGACATTCGACCACGTCGGGCCGATGTGCCGAACGGTAACAGATATAGCGTGGATGTTTCGGACTATGACCGACCACCCCAGCGCTCGGGATTTTGATCCAGGTGTTCAGGCAGATATTTCTGGACTCAGGATCGGCATCCTCAAAACGTCGGGCGATGTTTGCGATTCTTCGATCGTGCCGGAGGTTCGCGCTTCATTCGACGAAGCGGTGAAAGTTATACGCAGCCTGGGCGGAGTCATAACCGAGGTAGAGCTTCCTATTCCCGACCTTGGCGGTATCATTGACTACGAATCGTACGCCTTTCATGCAGAATATCTAAAAGCCTCGCCTGGTCTCTATGACGAACGAACTCGCAAGACGATCATATCCGGAAGCAATGTTTCCGAAGGGCAATACCAAAAGCTCATGGCTCAGATCGAAAAGCATCGAATATCCGTCGCCTCAGTTTTTGAAAACGTTGATGCGGTAATAGTTCCAACGCTTCCGGGATTGCCGATCGCTATCAAGGATGCGGTCGATCCTTTTGCATTGGATGCCTGTACGTTCGGCTTTTCAATTGCCGGCGTGCCGTCTATTTCGGTGCCTTGCGGTTTTTCGAGTTCCGGACTGCCGATCGGGCTACTTATTGGCGGGCCTGTTTATTCCGAAGGCCGCGTGCTTAGAATTGCGTCGGCATACGAAAAGGCCGCCGGTTGGAAAAACGGCGGCCTCCGATCTGAAATTGCCATCTTTATTAGTTTTTCTTTGCCGCGTCATACGCAGCCTGAGCGGCAACTTGTTCCTTTTGTTTGTCCGTGAGGGCAATTCCCATTTTCTCTAAAGTTTCAGCGTTAATACCGCCAGTCGCCTTCAGGCCATTGGCTTCCTGATATTTTTTCACGGCTTCCTTGAGGCTGTCGCTGCGTGAACCATCGGCTTCACCAGTAAATAGTCTTGCTTCCTTTAACTTAGTTTGAAGCGCAGTTATCTGATCCTTATTTGCCTGAAACGGAGCCGGGCGTTTCGGTCCGTCAGACGGCTTTGATTCTGTTTTCGCAGTAGTCGAAGCTGCCTTTTCTGTTTTGGCCGGCTTTGTTTCGGCTGAAGCTAAATGCTTCGGATCTACCGGGATCTCTTTTTGCTTATCGGTCAGCTTGATCTCCATTTTCTCGAGGGTTGCCCGGTTTAAAGAGCCTGTCTTGGCCAATCCGTTTTCGCCCTGATATTTTTTCACGGCTGCCTTCCATTCCGCACTAGTGACGCCAGTAGCTTCACCGTCGTAGAATTTTTTTGTTTTCAGTAAGGTCTGAGCTTCCGAGACCTGGCCTTTTTGTTGAGCGAAAGACCGCCGGTTTCTTGGCGGGTTCGGCCGTCTTTGCGGGGGCCGTTTCGGTCGCGGTTCCCTGGGCTAGAGTCGAGCCCGAGCAAATGAGCAATAGTGGAAGGATGAGCAGAAGTTTCTTCAACATTTTAGGGTCTCCGTGTTATTTTTGTTTTTTTAGAAGCTATTCAAAAGGCCCTTTGGGGGAAGGCGTACCTTCCCCCAAAATGCATATCCGTGCTTACTATTTGAATGTGAGAATTATCATCCGATTTTCGAATTAAGTCAAGGATTTTTTCGAACACTTCGACTAAGATAAACACCTATGAGAGCAGCCGTTTTCGAGGGGTTCCAAGGCCCGATCAACATTCAGAATGTCGCCGATCCAATGCCGAGCCCGACCGGCGTTGTCCTTCGCGTCAAGGCGTGCGGTCTTTGCCGCAGCGACTGGCATGGCTGGATGGGAAACGATCCGGATATCAAACTGCCTCATGTTCCCGGTCATGAACTCGCCGGTGAGATCGTTGATTTGGGTTCTGCGATCGAAAAATTCAAGATCGGCGACCGCGTTACTCTGCCGTTTGTCTGCGGATGCGGAGCGTGTGAGCCTTGCCTCGCCGGAGATCAGCAGGTTTGCGATCACCAGTTTCAGCCCGGATTTACAGCCTGGGGTGGTTTTGCGGAATACGTGGCAATCGAATATGCAGATGCGAATCTCGTGCGGTTGCCTGTGGAGATCGATTTCGTTACGGCCGCATCGCTCGGTTGCCGTTTCGCAACCTCCTATCGCGCTGTTGTAGATCAGGGGAAGATAAAGCCGGAGCAATGGGTTGCCGTTCACGGCTGCGGCGGTGTTGGGCTGTCGGCGATAATGATCGCGGCAGCGTTTGGGGCGAGAGTTATCGCTGTTGATATAGCCGAAGACAAACTCGAATATGCCCGCTCGATAGGAGCCGAGGTCGCGATCGATTCGCGATATGGCAACCCTGCCGAAGCCATACTCGACATCACCGACGGCGGTGCTCACATCTCGATCGACGCTCTCGGCCATCCGGATATCTTGATGAATTCGCTCGCTTCATTACGCAAACGCGGCAAGCACATCCAGGTCGGCATCATGGAAGCCGGCGGCCACCGCCCCCAAATTCCGATCGACAAACTAATCGGCCGCGAACTCGAGATCATCGGCAGCCACGGAATGCAGGCTCATCGGTATCCGGGGATGCTCGAGCTGATCCGCATTGGAAAACTCGAACCGCAGAAGCTGATCGGCAAAAAGATCTCGCTTGACAAATCTGTTTCAGAACTCACCAGCATGAACAGTTTCAGCGGAACTGGCGTAACGGTTATTGATCGATTTTGAATTTTTCCCTTGCTGAATGAATGCTCATTCAGTTATACTTTTTCCAATTCAAATCGCTAGAAAACAGGAACTTCGAGACAAGATATGAACATCACAAAAGCGGCTGTTTTAGGAGCCGGAACAATGGGTGCGGGTATAGCCGCACATCTTTCGAATGCGGGTATTCCGACGCTTCTCTTGGACATCGCTCCCGGGAATTGACGCCGGATGAGGAGAAAAAGGGCTGACGCTGGAATCGCCTCAGGTTAGGAATCGTATCGTCGATTCGCTTTTTGCGGCGGCTAAGAAGCTGAAACCGGCTCCATTCATGCTGGGCGACAACGCCAAGCTGATCACGACCGGAAATTTCACCGACGACCTCGCGAAGATCAAAGATTGCGACCTCGTGATCGAGGCGGTCGTTGAGAATCTTGAGATCAAGCACAAGCTTTTTGCGGACGTCGACCGCTATCGCAAGCCGGGAGCGGTGATCGCCTCGAACACAAGCGGCATTCCGATCGACTCGATCGCGGAGCCGTTTTCGGATGATTTTAAAGCTCATTTTGTCGGTATTCACTTCTTTAATCCGCCGCGTTACATGAAACTCGTCGAGGTCATTCCGGGCACGAAAACGAGCGGTGAGGTCGCATGCGGAATCACCGGTTTTCTCGATCGACGGCTCGGAAAAGGCGTTGTTCCCGCCAAAGATCGCCCCAATTTCATTGCGAATCGCATCGGCGTGTTCGGCATGATGGCGACGATCCACGAGATGATCGCGGGTGGTTGGACGCCGACCGAGATCGATCAAATGACGGGTAAGGCGATCGGGCATGCTTCATCGGCGACATTCAGGACGTCGGACCTCGTTGGGCTCGATGTGACGGCTCACGTTACGACCAATCTTTATCCGGCCGTTCCCGATGACGAAGACCGTGAAGTTTTTCAGATCCCGGAAGTTATCACTTCGCTGCTCGACAAAAAGCTGCTTGGCGATAAGACCGGCGGCGGTTTCTTTAAGAAATCGAAAGATGCCGAGGGCAAACGCGTGATTCTCGAACTCGATCTCGCGACCTTCGAATACAAGCCGCAGGTCAAGACAAAATTCCCGTCGCTCGACGCGGCAAAGGGGATCGAAGATCGGGCAAAACGCGTGAAAACTCTGGTCTGGGGTGACGACCGTGTTGGCGAATTCCTATGGAAAACGACCTCGCGTGTCTCGCGTTACGCGGCGAACCGCATTCCTGAGATCGCCGATACGATCGTTGAGATCGACAACGCTATCAAATGGGGTTTCGGTTGGGAGATCGGTGTTTTTGAGGCTTGGGATGCGATCGGCGTTGCTGAATCGGTCGAGCGCATGCGTGCAGAAGGCCAGGCTGTTCCGGCGAATGTCGAAGCGATGCTTGCCTCGGGTGCCACCTCGTTCTACAAGAACGAAGGCGGCCATCATTCGTTCTACGACCTCGTCGCGGGCGAATACAAACCGATGCCGGAACGTCCGGGCGTGATGATCCTCAAGGATATTAAAGAACGCAGCGGCGTTATCAAATCGAATCCCGGAGCTTCGCTGATAGACCTTGGTGACGGTGTTGCTTGTCTCGAGTTCCACTCCAAAATGAACTCCATCGGCGGCGATACGGTCGCGATGATGAATTTTGCTTTAGATGAAGTCGAGCGAAATTACACGGGGCTCGTGGTCGGCAATCAGGGCGGGAATTTCTCGGCTGGGGCCAACATCATGATGCTCCTGCTCGCTGCGCAGGAAGAGGAATGGGACGACATCAATATGATGATCCGCGGACTTCAGAACTCGGTCATGCGTTTGCGATATTCGCCAAAACCTGTCGTCACCGCTCCATACGGCCTGACGCTCGGCGGCGGATGTGAGATCTCGATGCATGGCGATCGTGTACAGGCAGCAGCGGAAACATATATCGGTCTGGTCGAAGTCGGCGTCGGCCTGATCCCGGCCGGCGGCGGAACGAAGGAAATGACCCTGCGTGCGATGAACGCAGCGGCAAAGGCTCCGGATGCCGATCCGCTCGCGTTCCTCAAGAAAACGTTCGAACTGATCGGTATGGGCAAGGTTGCGACCTCAGGTCCGGAAGCACAGTCGTGGGGATTGATTCGTGATATCGACGGGATATCGATGAACGGCGACCGCCTTATTGCGGATGCTAAGCAGGAAGTGCTTAATCTTGCGGCGTCTGGCTACGTTCAGCCGGTTGAGAAGACCGACATTCTCGCCCTCGGCGAATCGGCACAAGCAGCGATGAAACTCGCTTTGCACATGATGAAGCAGGGCGGTTTTGTTTCGGATCACGACGTTCTGATCGGCCACAAACTGGCTAAGGTGATGAGCGGCGGCGATCTGAATCACCGTTCGTTTGTTTCGGAGCGATACCTTCTCGACCTCGAACGGGAGGCTTTCGTCTCGCTTTGCGGCGAGCGAAAAACGCAGGAGCGTATAGCGGGAATGCTGAAAACTGGTAAGCCCTTGAGGAATTAATTGGCACGGCCTTTGCTGCTCCAGTCTTGATCATGCCAGAGAGTTTTAAGAGCCGTCGTTTTCGCTGGGGTTTTAACTTTTTCCGTGCTATCGCGGAACCGGCGGCCGCGTGACTTATATTTCGGACGATTTTCACGAATTGCGGATGAAACTGCCGCTTTCGTGGCGGACACGGAATTATGTCGGCACCATCTACGGCGGCAGCATTTATGCATCGATCGATCCGCTTTATATGCTGATGCTGATGCATATTCTGGGCGATGGATATGTCGTGGGGACAAGGCGGCGAAGGTTAGATTTAGAAAGCCGGGTAAGACGACCTTGTACGCGAGTTTTGTTCTGACGACAGAAGAGATAGCGGAGATCAAAGCGCTTGCTGAGACAGAAAGATCGGTCGATCGGATCTATAATGTTGAGTTAAAGGACAAGGAAGGCACGCTGCATGCGTCGATCGAGAAGACGCTGTACATTGCCAAAAAAAGTCAATGACAGACATCTCAAGCAGGGCGTTCATTTTTGATATGGACGGAACGCTCGTTGACAATATGCATGTCCACACAGAGGCGTGGGCCAATCTGCTTGACGAAAACGGCGTCGAAATGGACCGGCACAAATTCCTGGTCGCAACGGCGGGAAAAACAAACCGTGAGATATTACCTACGGTTTTCGGTGATATTTCGGATGAGCGGATCGCAGAACTGGCAAAGCGAAAAGAGTCTCTTTATCGAGAAGCCTATCTTCCGATAAGGAAACCGGTCGACGGTTTGATTGAATTCCTGACCGAGTCCAAAAAGCTCGGGGTCAAGATGGCGGTCGCGACCGCGGCGTCTAATACCAATATGGAATTCATCCTCGACGGGCTCGATCTGAGGCAGTTTTTCATGGCGGTAACGACGGCGACTGATGTAACGGTGGGAAAACCGGATCCGGCGATGTTTCTGGTTTCGGCGAGGAAACTCGGCGTTGCACCAAAGAATTGCATTGTTTTTGAGGATGCCATCGGCGGATTTGAAGCAGCCCATCGAGCTGGAATGGTTTCTATCGGCATTACGACCGTAAATTCTGCCGAGGATGTGTTGAAATGCGAATCGGTGGTCGAGGCCCACGCAGATTTTACGCAGCTGAGCCCGCAAGATTTAGTTGAGAGGTACGTTCCCTTATCTGTTCAGACAAATTAACAGATAAAAAAGGAAGGAACTAAACTCATGAAAAACATTTTTCTATTAACTGTAATTGCGGCATCACTCTTCGTTTCTGCGTGCAATGTTGTTGGCGAACCGGTCGAATATGCGAATGCTTGTGACCTTAGTAATAACGATAAGAACATCGAGGTCAGCGGCATTCTTGAGGAAAAGGGCGGCAGCATTTTTTGCTCGAATACCAGCGGCCGAATGGAATGCGGTTACAGTCTGCTCGCTAAGGCTGGCGATAAGGAAGGAATAAGCGTCGATCTCGAAGTTGGCGGCGGAGCCAATACGGCAGACAAACCGGCGAGTGGATTTAAGCGAGAGGATCTAAAGATCCGCGACAACGCGGGGCAACCAGTCAAACTTGGCGACAAGGTCAAACTGACAGGGAAGCTAACCTCAGCCAAGCATCCAAGCTCAACCGTTTGCTATTTGAAAGTATATAAGATCGAACGATGAGAATTGCGATAACGGCATTGGTGATTTGTATCACGGCACTTGCTGCCAGTGCTCAGTCGGCGCTCAAGCTTGTGCCCAGAAAATACTCAGAGGTTGAGATTGCCTTTGGAAAACGGTCGGTAATCTTCAACCTCGACGATGCCCTAACCGGGACGAACGGCAGCCTGCCGGGCAATCCGCCGCACAAGTACCGCACGCTGTTCACGGCAGAGCGAGACGGCTTGGTTTATCTCGTCGCAAATGTGCAAAGTTCGTCGCCAATAACAAGCCCCATGGCACCGTGCGGTGGCGACAGTCCGCAGGCGATCTTGTGGATTAGGGCTGATAAGACATTGAAAAACCGAAAGATACAGAGCGAGATCTATGCTTCGTGCAGTTATAACTATTACGATAGCAAGGTTAAGCAATCGAAAAACGGCATTGTTGTTACGTATGGCGGCGAGAAGAAAAAGCGACTCGAATACGACAATGTGAATCCTGACAAAGGACTCATGATCTCGGTTCAATAAATATGGAGCGATGTAGCTGGGCGAAAAATGAGCTGAATATCCGGTACCACGACACAGAATGGGGCGTGCCGCTGCACGACGATCGGGCCTTGTTCGAGTTCCTTATTTTGGAAGGTGCGCAGGCAGGATTGAGCTGGGATACGATTTTGCGGAAGCGTGACAATTATCGTGAGGCTTTTGATAATTTCGATCCCGTTATCGTCTCGCAATATGACGAAGAAAAATGCGGTGAATTGCTTTTGAACGAGGGCATTATTCGCAATCGTTTGAAGATAAAGTCAGCGGTCGAGAATGCGAAGGCATTTTTGAAGGTGCAGGAAGAGTTCGGCTCGTTCGACAAATACATCTGGTCGTTCGTCGGCGGTAAACCGCTCAACAACAAGCTGAAAGGCATGGGTGATGTTCCGGCGAAGACAGAGATATCCGACGCGATGTCTAAGGATCTAAAGAAACGCGGATTTAATTTTGTCGGCTCGACGATCATGTACGCATTCATGCAGGCGACAGGGATGGTGAATGATCACCTGACGACCTGTTTCAGATACAAGGAGGTTTAGCTCTCTCGATGGAGTATCTGGTCGGCATAGTTTCGGCGGTTGTGCTCGCGGTTTTCGCCCGCTTTTCGGGGTTTGAGAAAGACCGCTCATTTTACCCGACGGTACTGATCGTGATCGGCTTTCTTTATGTCCTGTTCGGAGCGATCGATGGGCGAATGTCTGTGGTTTTAACCGAGTTAGTTTTTGCTCTGGTTTTCTCGAGTATTGCGGTATTTGGTTACTCAAAAAGCTGTCGTATCGTCGGTTTTGGTATTGCGGCTCACGGCGTGTTTGACTTTGTTCACGCTCTGCTTATTGAGGATGCAGGAGTTCCGATCTGGTGGCCGGGCTTTTGCGGAGCGATCGATATAATGCTCGGGCTCTACGTTGCGGCTTTAGGATGTCCTCGTACTGCAAAAGAGGAGCTAGCTTCGTAAGAAATGGATCATCCGGTGACGCCAGCAGTGAGGTTTTTGCGTGAGAAAAAGGTGCAGTTTACGCCCCGGCTTTACGATTACGTCGAAAAAGGCGGTACTGGCGAATCGGCTCGGCAGCTAGGCGTGGATGAGCACGCGGTCGTAAAGACCTTGATATTTGAAACGAACGAGAAAAATCCGCTGATCGTGCTGATGCATGGCGACAAGCTTGTCTCGACAAAGAACCTAGCACGCCACATCGGCGTCAAATCTGTCGAGCCGGCAACCCCAGATCGGGCATCTAAACATACAGGCTATCTTGTCGGCGGCACATCGCCATTTGGCACTCGAACTGCGATGCCCGTTTATGTCGAGGCGAGCATTATTGAACTTGATAAGATCTACATCAACGGCGGAAAACGAGGGTTTTTGGTCGAGATCGAGCCGGGCGACTTGAAGAGGGTTCTGAGTGTCGAAGAGGTTGAGGTGGCGATATGAGTTCACCGGATTGGTGGCAGACAGCCAGAGAAGGTAAATACGCGGAAACGGAGGCGACAATGCTCGCAGCCACAGATTGCGGCGAAGGCTGGTTTCCGGATTGCGAGGTTCGCGGCTCATATTACGAAAACTGGGGCGACACGCTGAAGGGCGAGGATCAGATCGTCAAGTATCGCGAGGCCGTGCGATATTGGCAAATGTTCGCCTCGTTCTCAACCAGCGGCGGCGAGGGAACGGCGAGGATGATGGATGTTCATCGCGTAGAGAAAAAACTGGAGCGTCTAAATGCTGATCGATGAATTTTTAGCCGAATACGATTTCGAGGAAAAACACTCGATAGCGATCCACGCCGATGCCGCGACCGTTTACGAAGCGGCTCAGAACGCGAATTTTGGCGAATCGTGGATCGTACGAATGCTGCTCACGCTTCGCGGTATGTCGGCGGATGCGTTGACGCTTCGGAATTTGAGCTATTCTAAATTCCGGATTCTCGGCGAGCGGCCCGCGAGCGAACTGCTGATCGGCCTCGCCGGAAAATTCTGGACGCCGTGGGGCGATCTGCAGGATGTGAACGCGGATAACTTCAAGGCGTTCGACAAAAGCGGCTATGCGAAGGCGGTGTGGAACTTTTCACTAGATAGAGACGGCGAAAACACCCGGCTCACCACCGAAACCCGCATCCAATGCCTCGACAAAGGCAGTCGTAAGAGCTTTGGATTTTACTGGACATTTGTCCAACCATTCAGCGGTTTGATAAGGATGGAGATGTTGAAGACGATCAAGCGAAGAGCCGAATCGATTTAGGTAAGGGGGAACTGTATGTCGCTTGTCAAAATCCAAATTTTTCACGAGAACCAAGACGCGGGCTCTCGCGTTCGGACTTTAGTCAAAACTCAGCGGTTTGAACGCGATTCGGATAAAAAGCTTACTGCAAAACAAGCCGGACGAATATTGGTAAACAACTTTCCTGCTTTTGACACCTCGTCCAGTAGAAATGGGCTTATCAAAACAGATGAAGGGTTCTATACATCCAGAACGTTTGAGCCTTTAGCTAAATGTGAGTATCAATATATTTGGGAAATCGCCATTGTCAGTGAAGACGTATAGGAAAGGTAATTTTATGAAAGAAGCAGTAATCGTATCAGCCGTGCGTACGGCTGTTGGAAAGGCTCCGAAAGGAACCTTGAGAAATACTCGGCCTGATGATCTCGGGGCGGCGGCTATTAAGGAAGCGGTTTCGCGTTCCGGCGTGGACGCTTCGCTGATCGATGATGTGATCATGGGCTGTGCTTTTCCCGAGGCCGAGCAGGGGATGAACGTGGCTCGCACATCGGCGATCGCGGCTGGTTTGCCGGTTGAGACATCGGCGATGACGGTGAATCGTTATTGCTCTTCGGGTTTGCAGACCATCGCTCTGGCTGCGGAACGCATCATGTCGGGCGGTGCTGACGCGATCGTTGCGGGCGGGCTCGAGACGATGTCGATGATCCCGATGGGCGGCAATGTTGTGCGGCCAAATCCGCGTATTGTTGATACATATCCCGATTATTACCTGAACATGGGACTCACGGCTGAGAATCTCGCCCGCAAATACGAGATCACCCGCGAACAGGCTGACGAATTCTCGTACAACTCGCACCGCAAAGCCCTCGCCGCTATTGCGGAAGGACGGTTCACCGATGAGATCGTGCCGATGACCATTTTTGTCGACGAACTAGACGAAAAAGGCCGGGTTCGTCGCAAAGAAGTTGTCTTCGCCCAGGATGAAGGCCCCCGAGCTGATACTTCAGTCGAAGGTTTGGCGAAACTGCGAGCTGTTTTCCACGTCAACGGAACTGTAACCGCCGGGAACTCTTCGCAAATGTCCGACGGAGCCGCCGCTGCGGTAGTGATGTCCGCCGATAAAGCTGCCGAACTCGGCATCAAGCCGCTCGCGAGATTTATCTCGTTCGCAACCGCTGGCTGTCTACCCGAAGAAATGGGAATCGGCCCGGTCTATGCGATCCCCAAGGCACTAAAAATGGCGGGCCTGACGCTTGATCAGATAGACGTGATCGAACTCAACGAAGCCTTCGCCGCCCAAGGACTCTCGGTCATGAAAGTCCTTGAAATGAACCCCGCAAAGGTCAACGTCAACGGCGGCGCGGTCGCCCTCGGCCATCCGCTCGGCTGTACAGGAGCAAAGCTGACCGCCACAGTCCTCCAGGAACTCAAACGCACCGGAGGCCGCTACGGCATGGTTACCATGTGTGTCGGCGGCGGAATGGGAGCGGCTGGGATCTTTGAATTGTTAAGCTAGGTTTCTTTTCAATGACCAATAGACGCAGGTGGAATTATATTTCATTTGCGTCTATTTCTCCTTGGGTTGTTCGGATGCTCTTTTCTCGAAAACTGCCCGCATTTGTTTCGTGTTCCGCGAATTCAAACAGGTTTCGCATCTTCCACGGCGAAACTCAGCTATTATTTTTAGAAACTCTAGTTTATCGTCATCGGTGACTATCTTTGCGGAGAAATTTGCTGATCCCACCTTCGCAAGTATTTGCTTTCCATTTGCGTTATTCACTAATAGGTACGTAATCGTATTTTGACCGATCTTTGTTTCTATCTTTTCTACCTTCTCATGTCCGTCAAAAACCGAAACAATTAGACCATCAGAAAACCTAATCCGCAGGCCTTTCCCGAAGACTGGCTCAATGAACCCGCTCCAGGCATCCATATAGTCGACCTCCATGAAAGCCCAATATTCTTTCGCCAGGAAAATGTAACCGAACGGAGTAAGTTGAATCCCGTTCGGTAGATCTTTGAGGTCTCCAATTTTGGCGTTTGCGCAACCGTGATGGAAGACAACGCAAGAAAAACAACTGCGATAAGTATGAATTTTTTCATCATTCGAAATTATAACGAAGGTACCAGCGGATTTGAACGCAAAATCTTTATAGAATTGATGCAGAGAACATCAATTACGTTATGGTTGAACTGAAAAATTTCTCAATATTCAGCCATAACCCCGAAAATACATTGACTGAATGAGCATTCATTCATTACAATGTTCTGAGCAAATTCGTAAGGAGCAATTAACGTAATGGAAGCACAAATGCAGAAAGAATACATCAAAGGCGGTTCGTTTTTGATCGAGCAGCGTGTCCCGGCTGAGGTTTTTACGCCTGAGGATATGTCGGACGAACAGCGGATGATCGGCGATACTACGCGGGAATTTATCGACAACGAGGTCCTGCCGCAGATCGATGCGATGGAGAAACACGCCTGGGAGATCTCGCGTGAGCTGATCGCGAAAGCCGGCGAACTCGGCCTGCTCGGTGCGACCATTCCCGAGGAATACGGCGGTCTCGAACTCGACCAGACGACCGGAGTGGTCGTGGCTGAGATGATGGGCCGCGGCTCGGGCTTTGGCGTGACGTTTGGTGCTCAGACGTCGATCGGTTTGCTTCCGATACTGTATTTTGGCTCCGAATACCTCAAACATAAGTGGATACCGCCGATCATCTCCGGCGAAAAGATCACTGCATATTGCCTTTCCGAAGCTGGTTCGGGCTCGGACGCTCTCGGTGCAAAATGTTCGGCCCGTCTGAGCGAGGACGGCTCCGAATGGATCCTCAACGGTGAAAAGATGTGGATCACGAACGGCAGTTTTGCCGACGTTTACATCATCTTTGCCAAGGTCGACGGCGAGAAGAAAAAATTCTCGGCCTTCGTTGTCGAACGCAGCGAAAACTGCCGCCCCGGCTCCGAAGAGCATAAAATGGGTATCAAATCTTCGTCCACAACCCCGATCATCCTTTCTGACGCACGCATTCCGGTCGGCAATATCATCGGCGAGGTCGGCGATGGTGCGAAGATCGCGTTCAACATCCTCAACGTCGGCCGCTTCAAGCTCGGGGCCTCGGTCATCGGCGGCTGCAAGCTTGCGATCCACGATTCGGTCCGTTATGCGAATGAGCGTCAGCAGTTCAATACGCCGATATCGACGTTCGGTGCGATGCGGTTCAAACTAGCCGAAATGGCCACCCGCACCTGGGTTGGCGAATCGATGACCTATCGCACGGTCGGTATGATCGACGCCCTGATCGGAACGGGTGCCGATAACGAAACCAAACTTCGCTCTATCGAGGAATACGCAGTCGAAAGCTCGATCAATAAGGTCTTCTGCTCCGAAGTGCTAGATTACGTCGTTGACGAAATGGTCCAGATCTACGGCGGAGCAGGTTACACGGCCGACTATCCTGCCGAGCGTGCCTACCGCGATGCCCGCATCAACCGCATTTTCGAGGGCACTAACGAGATCAATCGCCTGCTCATTCCCGGCATGCTCTTAAAACGTGCGATGAAAGGCGAGATCGGCTTGATCCCAGCGGCAAAAGCTCTCATGGACGAGATCCTTAACCCGCAGATGTCGTTCGACGAGGACGATTCACCACTTGCTATGGAGCTGAAACTTGCCCAAAACGCCAAGAAGGCAGCTCTCATGGTCGTCGGAACCGCGGCCCAGAAATACATGATGGAGCTCGAAAAGCAGCAGGAACTCCTGATGTACGCAGCCGACATCATTATCGAAGCCTACGCCATGGAAACCGCCGTCCTGCGTGCCCAAAAGCTCCAGGGCTCGTCGGGCGCCGACCGCTACGCCGACATGGCCCAGGTTTACTGCAACGACGCCATCCAACGCGTCGAAGCCAAAGCCAAAAACGCCATCGCCGCCATGACAGACGGAGACGAAATGCGTACGCTGCTGGTTGCACTCAAGCGATTTACTAAGAACAATTCGCCGATCAATACAGTCGCTGCAAGACAGAGAATTGCGGAGACATTGATCGGGGCGAATACTTATACGTTCTAGCCTTCATGTGTCTGAGATCTCGAATTTGAGATCTCAGACATTCTCTTCGTGCTAATTCCAGGAAGTATTTGAAATTTCTAATTTGAGATCTGAAATTTCAGATACTGAAGAAGTAGCGTAGAGTGTTTAGTTTTCAAAGATCTAAATGGAATTCCCAAAATCAATTTGAAATTTCAAATTTGAAATCTCAAATAAAAGAAGTCTAAAATACGAGCGGTTTCGGTCAATCACGATCGAAACCGCTCAACGTATTTTTGACCTGTTTCGTCGTGTTCACCCAAGAGCAAGCTATGAAATACTCCACATTCGAAGAGCTCCCTGTCTGGCAGGCATCAACACGTTTTGCTTTGAACGTCTTCGAATTTACTTCCAAAAATGACTTTCGAGGCCTAGGTGATACTAAAAATCAACTCGAACGTGCATCGCTTTCCATCTCGAATAACATCGCCGAAGGTTTTGAGCGTGGTACTACAAATGAGCTGATCAATTTCCTGTATATTGCCCGCGGTTCTGCTGGTGAATCTCGTTCAATGCTCCGCATTTGCGAATCTCTGGATAGGTTTTCAGATCTCAAATTTGAGATCTCAAATCTCATAAAGCAGGCGATCAATATCTCAAAACAATTGCATGGCTGGCTCGAATCTCTGAAAAATTCGGATATCAAAGGCGTCAGATTTTTCGACAACAAGGTCAGGAAAAAGATCGAGACTGACAAAGAATTTGCCGAGTTCGATCAGCAGATGGCCGAGTTCAGGATCGAATTCGAGCGAAAGTTGAGAACCGGTGAGATAAATGCTCGTAGGGCTGATCAGGTTTAATTTTCAAAGATCAAATCAAAAGGTCGATCGATCAGTCCCGTAGGTCGAACCTGGAAATAAGGTTTCTGCACGCAGTAAATACATCCTGTTTCGCCGCTGCCTCATATTCAGAAATTTCTACGTCCTTTCGTTTCAACGCCTCCTCACTCCAATTTCCTTGCTCCCAATCAACGGGTAGATGATCTGTTTCGGAGTCGATAGCAACAAATGGCAAAAAATCTTCGTCGTGCTTATCAAAAAACTTAGAGCTAAGGCTTACTAACTCACGAGAACCTGCTATTACGCCTATTTTTTCCTTTAATAGCAATTCACAAACGGTGACGATCTTACCGCGGAGAAATATTGGGTACTTTTCATTTCTGTGAAATTTAGCTTCCATATTTGATATCAGCGTTAGGCCGAGTTCCTTCCCGCATTAATAATTCCAAACGAGCATCTGATCACTAATTTCTCGTAAACTGACCGGCTCTCGACCGCTTCGCCGCGTTCTTCGCTTTCGCGGATCTTGGTTAGGGCGTACTGCTGGATCGCGAGGAGCGGCAGGACTATGCGTTCGCGGGTTCTTACTGATTGCTGTTCGACGGGCAGGTCGGACATTAGTTCTTTGGTGTCGGAGATCAGGGTTAAGTACTTTCGGGTCAGGTCATATTCGTCGCGGATCTTTCGCCAGACTTCGCCGTAGGTTTCGTGGTTTTCGAGAAATGCTGTCAGGGGCATGAAGGTTTTTTGCATGGCCATTTCGCAGTTGTCGATGAGGGCTTTGAAGAAGCCGTTGGAGCGGTACATTTCCGTGATCTCGTCGATATTTGCGTCCATTTTTTCTAGTGCTGAGCCGACACCGTAGAAGCCGGGGACGTTTTGTTTGATCTGGCTCCAGGCTCCGACGAAGGGGATCGCACGGAGGTCTTTCAGCGTTAGCTTTCCGGAGCCTCGCTTTGTCGGTCGGCTGCCGATGTTGGCTTCGGCGTAAAATCGGAGCGGGCTGACGGCGGACAGATATTCGAGGAAATTCGGATGCGTTTTTAGCTCATCGTAGGCGTTGAAGCTTTGTTCGGCTAGGTTCGTCATCAGATATTCTTCGCGTTCGCTGAAAGTTGTTTCCTTCGGAGCGAAAATATCGTTGTAAATTCCGGCGTGCAGCAATTGTTCGATGTTGTATCTTGCGGACGCCACGGTTCCGAAATTTGAACTTACCGTTTGGCCTTGGACCGTCAGTTCGATGGATTCGTCGGCGACGTTTTGGCCCATTGAGGAGTAGAATTTATGCGTTTTTCCGCCGCCGCGAGCGGGCGGGCCGCCGCGGCCGTCGAAGAACACGACGTTAATTCCAAACTCCCGCGAGACTCGTGTTAGTTCGTCTTTTGCCTTGTAAATACTCCAATTCGCCATCAGATAACCGCCGTCTTTGGTTCCGTCGCTGAAGCCGAGCATGATCGTTTGTCGGTTGCCGCGTCGCTGCAGATGCTCGCGATATGCGGGTAAGTTATAAAGCTCTCGCATGATCGACGGTGCGTGCTGCAGGTCCGTGATCGTTTCGAAAAGCGGGACGATATCGACGCTCAGCTCGTCCAGTTTCCAACCGCCGGCGAGAAATAATCCGATGACCTCGACCACATGAACCGCACTCTGGCATTGGCTGATGATGTAGCGATCGCAGCCTTCTTCGCCGTTTTTCTGCTGGATCTCGGCAACCGCCGCGACGGTGCGGATCGTGTCCCTGGACAATTCGGTCGGCAAATATTCTGGTGACGCGCTTTTTGGAGCTGTCAATAAAAGCTCGATCTTTTCCGCTTCGGTCAATGATCCATAACTAAACGCGTCACTCGCGTCGCCGATCTCCTGCAAAACTTTTTCGTGTTCGGATGCTTCCTGTCGTATATCAAGTGACGCGAAGTGGAGGCCGAATATTTCGACTTTGTTTATCAGGTCATCGACGAGGTGGACGAAGAGGCCGTTGTGGCCGGTGACGAGATCGGTGCGAATTGTGCCGAGTTTTGTGAGGATCTCGAGCTTGGTCAACGATGTGTCCCTGGGAATCCAGTCGCTATCGCTCCCTGGACTGACTCGCTGATCGCTGGTTTGGAAGGCTTCGCGGTAGACTAGTTTTTCGAGGTCGATCACGGCCGCTTCGACATTGGCGAAGGTTAGGCGGCGACGCAATCTTCGGATATCGGTGTGGTAACAGCGGAGGATCGAACGTCTTAACGCGTCACTAACCTGGAGAGTGGTTTCGCTCGTGACGAACGGATTCCCGTCTCTATCGCCGCCGGACCAGAATCCCATTTTCATCAGCTCGGCGAGGTTCACTGACTCATCCGAAATTGAGCGACGCAGTTCTGAGGCGATGGCTCCGATGGCATTGTAGAAGACGTTTTCCAAGTACCAGATCAGGCTTGAGGCTTCGTCGAACGGCGTCGGCTTTTGCTTCTTGAAAAACGGCGTGCGTCCCAATTGCTGGAGCAGCGTGTTAATCGTCGTCACGTTGTTCGCCGTGATCGCCGCGTCGAGATCGTTGATGATGCCAAGCACCGAACCCGGATAAAACTGCGTCGGGTGAGCGGTCAAAACGAGACGTACTGAGAAATCGGCGAGCTTTTGTTTGAACTCGGCGAGCCGATCGCTCTGCTGAACCGCCGCCTCCAATTGCGTGAGCGTCCCTGGGCCGTTCAGGTCGTTCATCTCGGCAAACGCCGCGTCCTCAAGAGCGTCGAACAGGACGACCTGACGCTCCGCGTACTGGACAAACCGGAACAGCAGATCAAGAGCGTCGCTGTTTTGTCGCTCCGCGAGAAAGCCGTCGATGATCTCGGTCGGGCTCTTTCCGGCCGCAAACCCTTCTTCGCAATTGCTGCCGAAAAGCGAAAGCAGAATACCCGTTTTGTCGATCCCGTAAAACGGCAGGGCGAGAAATAGGCTGTTGTAAAGCTGAAATTTAACGCCGACCGCGTTCTGAAATTTTTCAAGCTGGCCGGAAAGTGTCTGGATCATAAAAGCATTCTAAGCCATTTCGATGTGTCCCTGGAATTTACCTGAAATTCCGGGCTACATAAATGAAATTTCAGTAGAAAGGATTTTCAACGCAAAGACGCGAAGAAGCAAAGGCCGCAAAGGGATGTGTCCCTGGGTTTTCAAAGATCAAGGCTTATTGGTGTAGGTTGCGGCGGGACGCAACTGACTGGAGCGGCGAGCATCCTTGCTTGCTACAATTGCGGCTTCCGCGATTGTTATGGGCCTCGGGAGTTTGCGAGTTGAGTGAAGCTGAGCGCGTAAGCGGTTTTCAACCGCTGGCAAGCAGGGATGCTTGCCGCTCCAGTCGCTGTCGCCGCTCCGTGGCCTATCTTCTGCCAAGGGAAGAACTGACCACGGAACGCACGGAAAAGCACGGAACCGAATGATCGAAACGCACCGAAAAGCCAGGAGCCAAACGGCTTCGGATGCAGGTCGAGACAGATTTCCGCGACGTCTCGCGGTTGGCTGAATTCGGCAAGGCGTTCGGCCCGGCCGTTCAAGTAGCGGCTTTCGACTAGCAGGCCGAGGACTCTTTCGACGAGTGGGAGTTTCTCATCGCGCTGATATGGGTTCAAACGAAGAGCGAGCGGTTTTGGGCAGGTGCAGGTCGAGCAAGTTTTCATAATGATCAACGCTAACCCAAAACGCACCCAAAATGGAAGCACGTTTTGCACGGATTGATACATTATGCACAGATTGCACAAAATGATATGTTTTGCGTACTTTGTTACGTTATGCGGGTTATGCGGGTTATGCGGGTTATGCGTGGATCGGCCACGCTTAATTTCTGTAGGCAGATCCGATTCTCGCCTTTTGTGCGTGCTATTTGAAATGCGCGAGAAAAAAACACTCTAACCTCTCTCAATTCAATAAAAAGGGTTGACATCTGATAATTAGAGATTATAATTCTCTCAGCATCAAAACATTTGCTAATGCAAAACCACTCGAACCACAATATTTCAAATGCGATCATCCGCACGGTTGATGTCTCGGTTCTTAGTGTATCTTCGCCTGGCTTTCCTGTATTTGTAGTAATTTACGACATTATTTTTCCGGTAGAGAAATGATGACAAGTTGGTCCGGTAAAAAGGGTTAATGAGGTCATCATCGCACAAACCGATGATGGCCTTTTGGTTTTAAGGGAAACTTTATTCGATATGTTAGAAGCTGTTTCAACCGCTCAGAACGTTGCTGGTGAAGTTCAGGTACCGACGCGATTGGTCGACCCGGTTCGCGGGGCCGAGATATTGATGCGTGCCCTCGTCGATAACGGCGTCGACACCGTTTTCGGCCTGCCCGGCGGAGCCGTTTTGCATATCTACGACGAAATGTGGCGATATCGCGAGGCGGTCACGCACTATCTGGTTCGCCATGAGCAGGGCGCGGTGCATGCGGCTGAGGGTTACGCGCGGGCTACTGGGAAGGTCGGCGTTGCACTCGTGACCTCAGGGCCGGGAGCGACGAACGCGGTGACGGGGATCGCGGACGCGTATATGGATTCGATCCCGCTGGTGGTTATCACCGGCCAAGTGCCGACGGCGGTGATCGGGACGGATGCCTTTCAGGAAGTCGACACATTTGGCATTACTTTGCCGATCGTGAAGCACAGCTATCTCGTTCGCAATGTCGAGGATCTGGAGAACGCTGTAAATGAGGCGTTTTATCTCGCCAGCACCGGAAAACCCGGGCCCGTCGTGATCGACATTCCGAAGGATGTGACGGCGGCTTTGTGCGAATACCGCGACGACCGCGCGAGATTTTTGAGTGTGCAGGCGGTCGAGCCGGAATGTGACCGCGAGATGCTCGGCGTTGCTTTGGAGCGAATACTGACGGCCAAAAAGCCGGTGTTTTATGTCGGCGGCGGTGTGGTGACGAGCGGTGCGTCGGAGGCTTTGACGAAGGTCGTTGAGGCTATGGGTGTGCCGGTGACGCCGACTTTGATGGGGCTGGGCGGATTTCCAACGGCTCATGCACAGTGTCTGGGAATGCTTGGAATGCACGGCACGTACACCGCCAATATGGCGGTTGCTGAGAGCGATCTGCTGGTGGCGATCGGCGTGCGGTTCGACGACCGCGTAACCGGAAAGCTGGCGGAATTTGCTCCGAATGCGGAAGTGATTCATATAGACATCGAGGCTTCGAATATCGGAAAGATCAGGAAGCCTCAATATCCTGTCGTCGCCGATGCTCGTGTCGCTCTTGAGATCATGTCCGAAATTCTGGTTTCAAAATGTGCGACGAACCACCGCGAACGGCTCGGCGGTTGGTGGAGCGAGATCCGCGAATGGCAAAAGGCGGTGCCGCTGTCGTGTGAGTATTCGGAGTTTGAGATCAAGCCGCAGCAGGTCATCGAGACTTTGCACGAGGTGACGAACGGCGATGCGGTGATCGTTTCGGACGTCGGACAACACCAAATGTGGGCGGCGCAATTTTATCCGTTCAAGCGAAATCGGCAGTGGATCAACAGCGGCGGGCTGGGAACGATGGGATTTGGCTTGCCGGCGGCGATGGGAGCGCAGATCGCGGTCCCGGGAACGCAGGTGGTCGCGATCGTCGGCGACGGCGGTTTTCAGATGACCAATCAGGAGATAATCACCGCGATCCAATACAGAGTGCCGCTCAAAGTCCTGATCATGAACAACGGCTACCTCGGCATGGTTCGCCAGTGGCAGGAAATGTTCTATGAACGTGCTTATTCCGAGGTCGATCTGTCGATATCGCCGGATTTTGTAAAGCTCGCCGAAGCATACGGAGCACAGGGTTTAAGAGCGAAAACGCCGGGCGAATTGAAGGATGTTTTGAAACAGGGGCTCGAGTTTGATGGGGTCACGATTTGGGACATCGTTGTTTCTAAGGAAGAGAATGTTTTCCCGATCGTTCCCGTCGGCGGGGCGTCGAGGAACATGATCCTCAAGTAGTTCTTTCCGTGCCTTCCCTGTGTTCCGTGGTTAAAATTCCTAAGAGTTTAACCACGGAACGCACGGATCGGCACGGAACTAGAGATGGCTAAGACCGAAGACCTAAAGCCAAAAACCAAAGACCAAAACGCCATGCGCCACACAATTTCAATCATCGTTGCTAATCAACCCGGGGAGCTTTCGCGGATCGTGGGGTTGTTTTCGGCTCGCGGGTTTAATATCGAGACGATCACGGTCGGCAAAACGCTTGAGCCGGAATGGTCGAAGGCTACGGTTGTCACCAAGGGCGACGACCGTACCGTCGAGCAGATCATCAAGCAATGCTCTCGGCTCGCACGTGTTCGCGAGGTGAAAGCGGTCACAAGTTTGCCGCACATCGAGCGGGAAATGGCTCTTATCGACGTTTCGGTCAGATCCGGAGACGAGCGGCAGGAAGTGATGAGTTTGGTCGAGATATTTCGCGCGAAGGTCGTCGATATTTCGCACGACCGGATGATACTTGAGCTTTCGGGGACGATGGACAAGGTTGACACATTCATCGAAATGCTGCGGCCATTGACGGTCAACGAAGTAACGCGAAGCGGATGTGTGGCGATCAATCGGTTGTCGAGATTGATGACAGATGAACAATTTGGGGCTGCGGCCGCAGCATGATCTTTTGCGTCTTCTTTGCGGTCTTGGCGTCTTTGCGTTGGATAAGTACGTTACTTAACGCAAAGTCGCAGAGGACGCAAAGAAGACGCAAAGTAAGAAAGAACATTAAGGAAACAACACAAACATGAAAGTTTTTTATGACAAAGACGCGGACGATAGCCTTTTGAAGTCAAAGCGGATCGCCGTTATCGGGTACGGTTCGCAGGGGCATGCGCATGCTAACAACTTGAAAGAGTCGGGCCATGATGTGATAGTCGGGCTGCATGCGGACAGCAAATCGTGGAAAAAGGCTGAGGAAGCAGGGCTCGAAGTCACTTTTGCACGCGAAGCCGCCGAAAAAGCTGACGTTATCATGATGGCCGTCCCCGACGAACTCGGGCCGTCGATCTATAAGAACGACATCGAACCTGCACTGAAAGACGGCAAATATCTGGCTTTCGCGCACGGTTTCGGCATTCATTTTAAAAAGATCGAGCCGCCCGCAGGCGTCAATGTTTTCATGGTTGCTCCGAAAGGGCCGGGGCATTTGGTTCGCAGCGAATACGCTCGCGGCCGCGGGGTTCCGTGTTTGATGGCGGTGCATCAGGATGTGTCGGGTGACGCTTCGGCGGTGGCGATGGCTTATGCGTCAGCGATCGGCGGCGGTCGTGCCGGCATCATCGAGACAACCTTTAAGGAAGAGACGGAAACGGATCTATTTGGTGAGCAGGCAGTGCTTTGCGGCGGATTGACTTCGCTCATTCAGGCTGGTTTTGAGACGCTGACCGAGGCCGGATATTCGCCGGAAATGGCGTATTTCGAATGCCTTCACGAGATGAAGCTGATCGTCGACCTTCTTTACGAAGGCGGCATCGGCAACATGCGCTATTCTATTTCAAACACCGCCGAATACGGCGATCTGACTCGCGGCAGCCGAGTCGTTACAGATGCGACCAAAGCCGAGATGAAGAAAATTCTCGGCGAGATCCAATCGGGGCAATTCGCGGACGAATGGATGAGCGAATGCGAGAGCGGGAAGGAGAATTTCAAACGTCTCGAAGGCGAAGGCGAACGCCACCAGATCGAGGAAGTCGGTGCCAAGCTCAGAGCGATGATGCCGTGGTTGTCGCAAAATACCCTGGTGAATACGGCAAAGAACTAACTTTGCATCCTTTGTGTCTTCCCTCTGCGATCTTTGTGTTTAAGAATAGTTTTAACACGGAGGGCTCGGAGGGAAGATCACGGAGAGCACAAAGGTAATTCAGGGGTGAATCATGAAATTGTTTGATTTAAACGAGGTCGAAAGTGACGAGGTTAGCTCGTCGTATTTTAGAAAGATTGCTACTGGCGAATCGCTGACGATCGGCAAGGTAGAGGTTCACGCGGGCGAGGTCACCAAGCTTCATTCACATGAATCAGAAGAAGTGATCTTCGTACTAAAAGGCGCGTGGCTGTTTCGTTTGCCGGACGAAGACGTGACGGTTCGAGCAAATCAAATGCTGTTCATCCCGCCGGGTGTTGAGCATTCGTCGGAAGTTTTGGAAGATGTGATCGCGATCGACATTTGCTCGAAGGCCCGCCCTGATTGGCAATCCGGCGTCGACAAGAGCTTGCACAGCAACCCGGGGCAGTTTCTTTGGGGAGTCTAGGAAGGAATTTAACCGCAGATGAACGCAGATAAACACGGATAGAATAAAAAAATCTGTGTTCATCTGCGTCCATCTGCGGTTAATCATTCATGATTTTTATGACCGCACCGACAATTAACAATCCTCGGGCTGAGATCGATGCTATCGATGGCGAGCTGCTGCGGCTTTTGAATAAGCGGGCGGAGATCGCCCTGCGCGTCGGGGCGGCGAAGACGAATGACGAGCGTTCGCTGTGCGATCCGAACCGCGAACGCGAGGTTTTGGCGAGGTTGCGGCAGGAAAACACAGGGCCGTTTGACGAGCACAGCATTGACAACATCTTTCAGCGGATAATCGATGAATCGCTTTTGCTTCAGCAAAAAACGTATCTCAAACCTTTCGAAAGTTCCGACGCTCCGCAAACGGAAGTTACGAAACTGACGGGAAAATCGCGTGTCGCGTTTCTCGGTGATCGCGGAACGTTCAGCGAGGAAGCAGCTCTTGGGATCCTCGGCGATGAGTGCGTGACCGTTTCGTTTCCGACTTTCGAAGACCTTTTCACCGCGATCGATGCAGGAAAAGCCGATCTTATCTTGGCTCCGCTTGAGAATAGTTTGATCGGGTCGGTTCATCGCTGTGTTGACCTGCTGCTCGATAGTTCGCTGCATATTATTGCCGATGTGATATTGCCGGTTTCGCACTATTTGGTCGCGTGTCAGGATGCGACGATGGAGACGATACAGACGGTCGAATCGCATCCGGCGGCGCTCGCTCAATGCCGCAGATTTTTTGCCGCATATCCGCATCTGAAAAGCGTTCCGGCTGACGACACGGCGGGCAGCGTTCGGCGTGCGGTCGAGAGCCGCGATGTGACGCGTGCCGGGATCGGCGGACGCCGGGCGGCTGAGATATATGGCGGGAAGATACTTCGCGAGCATCTTGAGGACAACGGTGAGAATTACACTCGTTTTGCATTATTGTCTGCCAAGCCGAACGAGGAAAACACCGGCTCAAAGATATCGGTCGTTATTCAACTAAGAAACGAAGCCGGGGCTTTGCATGGAGCGTTGAGACCGCTCGTTCGCCGCAACATCGACATCGCCAAGATCGAAAGCCTGCCGATCCGCAATTCGCCGGGCCAGTTTAACTTTTATCTCGACATCAACGTACCCAATATCGAAGGCGATCTGACGGGAGCCTTGACCGAGATCGGCGAACAGACCGAGGGCGTGAGATTTCTCGGACGATATTCGACGACGCGTCTGGGCAGTGTCGCTTAGGAGTAAGAAAAGAAACAACGGATTTACGCCGATTTTCGCAGATTTGAAAACGCTTTGGTTCAAACGGTTTCCCGCTTTCTAAGTTTTGATAAGAATCAGTGCCAATCCGCGATAATCCGTTGTTACTAGATTTAATAATTTTATGATCCTTGTATTAAAACCAAATATTGACGAATCGACCCGCGAATTTCAGCGGCTGGAGAGTCATTTAATTAACCTTCCGAATATCGAGTTTCGCGTGCACAAGGTTCAGGGGCGTGAACAGCTTTTGACGGAGATCTATTTGATCGGTAACACGGCCGCTTTGGCACTGGATGAGATGAAGAGCTTTCCTGGCGTCGATCACGCGGTTCGCGTTTCTGAGGAATATCGCATTCTCGGCCGTCACAAGGACGACAATCGTCCGAGCAATTTCACCTACAATGGCGTGAATTTCGGACAGGATACGCTGAACGTTTTTGCCGGCTTGTGTGCCGTCGATTCGCCTGAGAGCGTCGAAGCGATGATGAAGGCTTTGCAGGAGAACGGTCAGGTCTGTACGCGAATGGGTGCGTACAAACCGCGAACTTCGCCTTATTCTTTCCAGGGGCACGGCAAGAATTGTCTGCCGTTCGTTTTCGAACTCGCCGGAAAATACGGCATCAAGGTGATCGCGATGGAGGTCACGCACGAGTCGCATGTTGACGAGATCAACGAGGCTCTCGACGCGACCGGAAACCCGACCGGCGTGATGCTGCAGATCGGAACGCGAAACACGCAGAATTTCGAACTGCTCAAGAGCGTAGGTCGTCAACAGGAATTTCCTGTTTTGTTGAAAAGAGGTTTCGGCATCACGCTCGACGAATCGCTCCACGCTGCCGAATATCTGGCCAGCGAAGGCAATCACAAGGTCGTTTTCGGCCTACGCGGTATGAAGACCAACATCGGCGACCCGCATCGCAACATGGTCGATTTTGCCCACATTCCGGTCGTCAAACGTCTGACGCGTATGCCCGTGTGCATCGATCCATCGCACTCGGTCGGAACGCGTTCGCGCAGCTCGGACACGATCCTCGACATCATGCACGTCACCGCCCAGGGCGTGATCGCCGGGGCAAATATGATCCTCGTCGATTTTCACCCGTTCCCGAACAAGGCGTTGGTCGATGGACCGCAGGCTCTTCGGATGGAAGAATTGCCGGTGTTTTTAGAGGACATTCGGATGGTGCGTGAGGTTTTTGAGAAACGAGTCCAATTGCATCGCGGGGAATCGACGGCGGTTGGGAGTTAAGGAAGTATTGCGGAAGCTCGCACGAAGTAAGGGCGCCGACTGGGATTTGACGTTCGTGATTGCAGTGGGAGCCCTTACTTCGTGCGGGCTTCTGCATTAGAGAAACATGCCAAATAATTCGAGAAGCAAAATAATCACATCAGGCGTTGAGCGTGCCCCGAATCGTTCGATGCTGCGGGCGGTTGGGTTTGAGGACGGTGATTTTGATAAGCCGATCATTGGTGTGGCGAATGGTTACAGCAACATCACGCCGTGCAATTTGAGTCTGGGGAAACTCGCGGATGCCGCAGTCATTGAGGCAAAACGCGTCGGGTTGATGCCGCAGGTTTTTGGGACTATTACGATATCGGACGGCATTTCCATGGGCACGTTGGGGATGAAGTATTCGCTCATCTCGCGTGAGGTTATCGCAGATTCGATCGAGACGGTTTGCAACGGCCAGCAGATGGATGGCGTGCTGGTGATCGGCGGGTGCGACAAGAATATGCCGGGCGGAATGATCGCGATCGCGCGGCTGAATATCCCGGCGATCTACGTTTACGGTGGCACGATCAAGGCCGGGCATTTGAATGGCAAGGACCTTACCGTTGTCTCCGCTTTCGAAGCCGTTGGCGAATATCTTGCCGGAAAGATCGACGATGCTGCCCTGATGGCGGTCGAGAAGCACGCTTGTCCGGGAGCCGGTTCGTGCGGCGGGATGTACACGGCAAATACGATGTCATCCGCGATCGAGGCGATGGGCATGGGATTGCCGTATTCGTCGACGATGGCGGCTGAGGATGATGAAAAGACGCAGAGTACGCTCGATTCGGTCACGGCTTTGGCCGCAGCGGTCGAGAATCAGCTTTTGCCGCGACAGATCATGACTCGGAAGGCTTTTGAGAACGCGATCGCCGTCATAATGGCGACCGGCGGTTCGACAAACGCGGTGCTGCATCTGCTCGCTATCGCACATTCGGCAGAGGTCGATCTGAAGATCGATGATTTTGAGGACATTCGTCGAAAGGTTCCTGTTTTGTGCGACCTAAAACCTTCGGGTTTGTATGTTGCAACCGATCTGCACAAAGCCGGAGGAATTCCGGAGGTCATGAGAATTTTGCTGGAGAATGGTTTGATCCATGGGGATTGTATGACGATCACCGGTAAGACCGTTGCGGAGAATTTGGCCACGACTGGAGTGCAAGCACCCTTGCTTGCCTCTAGCGGGAACGTGCAAGCAGGGGTGCTTGCACTCCAGTCGCTGGTGATACATCCTTTTGACAGACCAATTTACGCTCAGGGTCATCTTGCGATACTTCGCGGAAACTTGGCACAGGAAGGCGCGGTTGCGAAGATCACGGGTATCAAAAACTCTTCGATCACCGGCCCGGCTCGCGTTTTCGATTCCGAAGAGGACTGCATGGCCGCGATCATGGCCCGGAAGATCAATGCGGGCGATGTCCTAGTAATCCGCTACGAAGGCCCGAAAGGTGGACCCGGAATGCGAGAAATGCTCTCGCCGACCTCCGCGATCATCGGGCTCGGGCTCGGTGACGCGGTCGGGCTGATCACCGATGGACGATTCTCAGGCGGAACATACGGAATGGTCGTAGGCCACGTTGCTCCGGAAGCGGCAGTCGGCGGCAATATTGCATTATTAGAGGAAGGCGACAGCATCACGATCGATGCGGTGAAGCGTCTGCTACAGGTGAATTTGTCGGATGAGGAATTGTCCGCGAGACGCGAACGTTGGTCCGGGCCGCCCGCCGGGCCGAAGGTGATCGGCGTTGCGGCGAAGTACGCAAAGCTGGTTTCGTCGAGCGCGTTTGGGGCGGTGACGGATTAGAGAGTCTTTACTTCGGACTGTCGGAACCTAAGAAGAGTACATCCCGTCGCAATTCCAAAACCATATGGTATTATTTTGTCGAAATGAAATTCTTTGTCGCATTTATTTTTCTACCGCTCTCAGTGTTCGCTCAAACAGCTAAATCGCCTCCAGCAAAATGCGAAATCGGATTAGCAAATGCACCAGTTTTGAGAGGAATCTCATTGAGAATGACAGTAGCCCAAGTGGCTAAAAAGTACCCCCTTTTGCCAGCACCGGAAAATAACAAAATCACAACGTTGAACGGGTATGTTAATAATATCCCCGGTTTCGATAATGTTAACTTTGTACGAATTTCTTTCTTGGATCAAAAAGTTTCATCCATCCATTTATTTTACGACGAGACGCCGTTTGAGAGTGCGGGTGAGTTCTCTAAGAATCTTTCTAAACAATGGAATTTGCCAGAATCGGCTTGGCATTACTGGCCTAGCGATAATGGCATATTAGTTTGCGATGGTTTTAGCCTTTCAATTTTCGAGAATAAGTACATCCTTCTAAGGGACACTGACGCGGAAGCAAAAAAGGATGCCGAAAAAAAGGCAGCCTTCAGGCCATAAATGTACTTTATCAAACCCGTCGCAACTCATCGGACGCGATAGGGTGCCTTCCTTTCATACCAAGAAAAAAAGCCTTGGAAACGATTAGGTTCCCAAGGCTTTAATTAACCAACTCTTTCAATTAGTACTGATACGGATAACTATTCGGGTTTCGCGGTTTCTGCTTTGCGGTGATGATCGCACCAGTTGCGACACCTGCGGCAGCACCGATCAGGGCTCCTTTTTTGCCGCCGAAGATGGCTCCGATCACTGCCCCGGCGCCTGTGGCAACGCCTAGGTTGATGGCTTTGCGGTGACGGTCGTAAACATTGGGCTTCTTGTTGCCATACTGATCGTAGTAATAATCGTCCTCGTAATACTGGTCGTTGTAATTCGTGTTGTCGTAGGTACGGTTATCGTAGTTTCGATCGTTATTATACCGGTTGTTGTCGCGGCTGTAGCGGCGATTGCGGTCGTTATCCCGACGCTGAGCTGATGCCGTGCCTGCGAAGGCAGGGATCGTAACTGCAAACATGATCGCCATTAAGAACGTTGTTAAGAATTTCTGAAACATAGTATTTTATCCCTCCAAAGGTCTCCGACATCGTCGTCGATATTGTATACAGCAACGGGTGTGCCAATGATGGAACTTACAGCATTTCCGATGGTTTACAGACATAACGGCTCTGCGAATAAGAACCGGGTATACCAAAATTACACCTAACTCGACGCAATTCGTGCAAAGGCAAAAAAATCCGGACATCAAATGAATGATGCCCGGATATGTAAATGCTGAAGTGTGCACATGAGCAAGGGAGAATCCTTAACTTGAGGGATTCGCCCTTGCTTACGCGCGGGCTTGTGCATTAGTAGTTACGCGGTCTGACGTAGACGCGCCTGACGTAATTCTTTGGTCGCTGCTTGTGCGTAAACAAGGCACCGCCGCCGGCACCGGCGAGGCCGCCGATCACAACGCCTTTCTTCCCGCCGATCAAACCGCCGACGAGGGCTCCGACGCCAGTACCGATACCGATGTTGAACGCCTTACGATGGCGGCGATAGACGTTGGGCTTTTTGTATCTATAAACCTGTCCGTTGCTGCGGTAATAACGAGTGGTCTGTGCTGAGACCGTTTCGGCCAAAACCGGTATTGCGACGGCCATCATGATTGCCATCAAAAATGTCGTGATGTATTTCTTAACTAACATAAAACTTCCCCCTGAAAATTGAATTTTTCCGACATTGTTGTCGCTCGTTTAGTGGCAAGCACCGTGCCATAAAACCGCAAAGCTATATGTTTCTTATAGTTACGGTTTAATGCTGGAGTTTTTTAGGCTCGTATGCACACGAAATCGGCCAGTTATCAACGGTATGGGTTATTTCGGTTCCGTAAAGTTCCCAATGAGAAATAGGATCAGGAGGACAGCCATTGGAAGGATATTTAGGAAAAGCCCGAGGATCGAAAACAAACGCTTTTTGCTCGGGCGGAACAAACCGATGACCGACATCAGGATACCGATTAAATGTCCCCCTGCGGGAATAATGAAAAAGATAACCACCATCAGAACGACGGCTGAACCCATGCGCCGCAGGTCGGTCACGCTTTGCGATTCGGGAATCAGAAGGTCGGTCAGTTTATTGGTAAATCCCTCGGTGTAAAAGATCAGGTAAACAGCCGCCGCAAAATATACCCAAACGGCTAAGGCGGTGAGGCACGCGGCGATGCCGAGTTTAGAATGGGTCTTATTTGCTGTCGACACGGTGGGAACAATATAAACGCATCAGCATCGTTAGGGCAAGCGCGGGTTGTTTCGCCCGCGCGCCGAGTATGTTAGACTTTTGTTGTTCCCACACCAAAGAGCTAATAGATACAGTGTTTAGTGCGGGAAATCTAAATATTTAACATGCTGAAATCCCCGATTCAGGAACTTGCTCTGTTTTACGATCTCGAATGGGTGCCCGACGCGGCGGGCTCCAAACGGCTGTTTGACCTGCCCGAGGAAACCACCGAGATCGAGGCAATGCAGCGGCTGTGGGAACACTCGCCTCAGTACGACGCCGAGAAAAATCCGCGTCCGTTTCTCAAATACATGTTCTCGCGCGTCGTCTCGATCGCTTTTTTGTCGCGTAAGCTGGTCTACCGCGATGGCGAAAAGGTGCCGGAGTTTTCGCTCAACTCGCTGCCGAAACTTCCGGTCGAATCCGACGACGTCGACGAAGCCGCGATCATCGACCGTTTTCTCTACATAATCGGCGACCGTCGGCCGCAGCTAGTCGGCTACAATTCGTCCGAATCAGACCTTCAGGTGCTGATCCAACGCGGGATCATCAACGAGATCACGGCTCCGGCGTTCAATCAACGTCCGGGAAAACCGTGGGAAGGGCCGGATTATTTTGATTCGCGAAACAGCGACGCGCACCTCGATCTGCTGACAAAATTCTCAAACCGCGGCGGCATGTCGCCACGGCTCGACGAGCTGGCGAAGCTCTGCGGATTCCCCGGAAAGATCGATGTCAAAGGCGATCAGGTCACAGACCTCTGGCTTGCCCGCGACCTGACAAAGATCGTCGAATACAACCAGATCGACACGCTCAATACCTATCTCGTATGGCTCCGCGTCGTCTACTTCGCGGGTCAGATCTCAGAGGAAGATTACGTGATGGAGCAGGACTTTTTCCGCGAGTTTCTCGAAAACGAGATGCAAAAGCCGGAGAAGGCATTTCTGGGAGCTTTTTTAAATAAGTGGCCAATTTAGCTCCGGTAGGGATCTGGTGGCACAAGCCCGCGCGTAAGCAAGGACGAATCTCAAGTTGAATGTTTTGCCCTTGCTTACGCGCGGGCTTGTGCAAAAAAGGCGACATAAATTGAGCTTATGCAATTCGGAACGATCTATCACGAAAACTGTATCGAAACGCTGCGGCGGATGGACGATGATCTGATCGACATGACGATCACGAGCCCGCCGTATGACGATCTGCGTGATTATAACGGATATCATTTTCCGGTTGAGGATATTGCGGCGGGACTATTTCAAAAGACGAAACCCGGCGGTGTTGTCATTTGGGTGGTCGGCGATCGGACGATCAACGGCGGCGAATCACTAACGAGCTTTGAACACGCCTTTGAATTCAGAAAGGCCGGTTTCAAGGTGCATGACACGATGATCTACGCCAAAAATAACCCTATCCCGAGCGATTGCGGCAAGCGTTACCGGCAATGTTTCGAGTATATGTTCTGCTTTTCTAAAGGGCAGCCTGCGACGTTTAACCCGATCACGCAGATGATCAAGCAGGAAAAGGCGTTCAAATCGTTTCGCATTACAAAGGTCGGCCGCAACGACCTCGCTCACGACCACGTCGCGCCGAAGGAGCGAAAGCTCGACAACATCTTTTATTACGGTGACAGCGAGATCTTTTACTACAATGTGGGAACGTCGAGTTCGAAGGACAAGGTCGCATTCGGCCATCCGGCGATCTTTCCCGAGCAGCTTGTCGAGGATCAGATAAATACCTGGACAAACGCCGGCGACGTCGTATACGACTGCTTCATGGGCAGCGGAACGACGGCGAAGATCGCTCATCAATTAGATCGGCGGTGGCTCGGCTCGGAAATTTCCAGTGAATATATCGCGATCGCCAACGAGCGTCTTGCAAAATATCTCGATAATCGTGAGCTTTCGGCGGTGAACTAACAACCTTGAACCAAGATCGCGCGTCTATAGATTGTTAGCGAACACTTTTCTGCAATAGATCTGGAAGGTTTTTAGCGTTTATGAATATGTTTTTAGTCGTTTTGTCCGCCTTGGTTATATTCTCGGGGATCGCGATCGCCCAGCCGCGGCCGGCCGAAAAAACGCCAAGCATTCCAGCGAATGCCCCGTCGTCATATGAGGCTCGTTACGAAGGCGGTTTGTTTGGTGCTAGTACAAAAGAGACCGGCGATCTGACGTTTGACGACGCGAACGAGCGGGTCGTTTTTAAGCGTGACGGAAAGGAGATGTTCTGGATACCGTACGCTTCGCTGATCATGGTCTATCCGGATTCGAAGGACAGCGTACCGCAGGCGGGCAAGGTCATCAGCCACATTCCGCTTCCGGGAGCGGGGCTCGCGGGGCTGATGAATAAGAGTACCAAATACGCGAATATTACATTCGAAGACCCCGATATCAAGCAGAACGGCACTGCTAGTTTCCGATTTAAGGAAAAGGACAAGCTGATCTCGTTCATTAACCAGCTCGGCGTAAAAGCCAAGATGAAACAACGTGGCGATGCTTTTTATAAGCCGCGTAATAGTTCGACTTTCTAGTTCAGGTCTCCGAAGCGGTGCTGCAGGATCGTCGTAAGTGAGATCGCCGCAGTTTCCGCCCGCAAGATGCGGCCGCCGAGAGTGACAACGCTGATGCCGCTCGCACGAGCGAGTTCCAATTCAGAATCATCCCAACCGCCTTTCGGTCCGATCAAGGCGGTTATTTTTTTGCCCGGTTTTATCGCGGTGAAATCGGTGCCGTCGCGTTCTGAGAACATCACGACGCTTTCGGTTGTTTCGGCAATGAGCTTCTCGACAGCCGTCGGCTCCGCGATCTCCATCAGCCTCGCACGGCCGCATTGTTTGGTCGCTTCCATCGCGATGCGTCGCCAGCGGTCAAGGCGTTTGTCGGCGTCTTTCGTTTTAACATCGCCGCGTATTGTCTGAACCGGAATGAGTTTTGCGACGCCGAGTTCGACTGATTTTTGGATTATTAGGTCGTATTTCTCGCCATTTAGAACTGTTGACGCGAGCGTGATCTCAAATGGCGATTCGGGCGAAGCTGGGGTGATCTCTTCGATCAGGGCGAGTTCGGAGTCCTTTTTTCCGATCGCAGTTATCGAGCATTTGTACTCGTGTCCGGTTCCATCGAAAACGGAAACTTCATCGCCCGTTTTTAATCTCAAAACATCGCGCAAGTGGCGCGTTTCGTCGGTGTCGAGGGTGATAATACGGTCGTTAAAATTCTCGGGTCGTGAATAGAATCTGCGCATGGCTAGTTTTTTGATCGAGCGAGCAGACCGTTGCGGAAGCTCGCGCGTGAGCAAGGGCGAATCATTCACCTTGAGCAAGACGCCCTTGCTCACGCGCGGGCTTCTGCATCATCGCCGAACATCTGTACAAAATCAGGGGAACTCCTTCTGATATCAACCCACTGCTCAAATATCTCCGGCGTTTCGAGCCAGATTCGGAGCCAGTTTGCGATCTCTTCGTTAAGCGGGCGGGCTTCTTCGCTCGCGTTCGGCTTTTCCACGAGTTTAACTACGTTCTTTCGTCCCTCGATCGCGGTTTCGCGGACGAGTCTAAGGCCTTCTTTGTCATTTTCGGCTTTGTACTTTCGCCTAAGGTTTTCAAGCTCGCGGAGCGAACGTTCCGTCGCCGCCAGACTGCTCGTGCTAAGAATGTTTCTCAGAGCAGCATCGTACGGGCGGTCGGACGCTCGCTCGACATAGAGCGACATGATCTCTGAATGCCGCAGTTGAGCGCCCTCGTCGGCCAGCAGACGGGCGATGACCATCGGTGAATCGACCGCCGATCTTCCATATTGATCCGCGACGACGGTTTCGATCGCCTCGATCTCGGCAGCACCGATGCTCTCACAATCGAGCTTCTCCCAAACTTCGATCATCAGATCGTTTTTGTTTCGCGATAACCACATAGCATAGACAGGAGACAAGAGACCAGGGACAGGAGACGAAGCGTACCAGAAATCAGGCTTCTGTTTCTTGTCTCACGTCTCTTGTCTTCAATATGAGGTCCGTCGTCGAATGGTCTTTCGGGTCGCCGACGATTGCGACTTTACCGCCGTATTCACGGACGATGTCACGTTCGGGGACGGTGTCGGTCGTGTAATCCGTGCCTTTGGCGTGAAAATCCGGTTTGAGCGTGCGGATCAGGTTTTCGACCGTCGGCTCGTCGAAGATCGTGACAAAGTCGACGCAAGCGAGTGACGAAACGATCTCGGCGCGTTCTTTTTCATTGATAAAGGGGCGCCCATGACCTTTTAACAGCCGGGTTTGGCGGTCTGAGTTGATGCCCACAACAAGAATATCGCCAACATCTTTCGCTCCGGCGAGATATCGAACGTGCCCGACATGGAAGAGGTCAAAGCAGCCGTTCGCCAACACGATCGTTGAGCCGGCCTCGCGGGATTCTGCGACGGTTTCGACGAGCTCCGAAAGGGAAATGATTGGCGCAAAATAGTCAGCCATAACAATTAGCCTGCTGTGGTAGAAGATCCAGTTGTTTCAGCGGCTCTTAAAGATTCGAGCAGTTCGTCGGCGGTGACCGACGCGGTGCCTTTTTTCATAACGACGAGCCCGCCGGCGTGGTTGGCGATATTGGCCGCGTCGGCAAAGCTCAACCCTGAGGCAAGGCCAAGGGCATAGGCCGCGATCACGGTATCGCCCGCTCCGGTTACATCAACGGGTTCGGTCGAACCGACGACGTCGATCTTCAATGGAGCCTTTCCTTTTTCGCACAAGAGCATTCCCTGGTTCCCGTTGGTTACCAGCAGAGCTTCCAGGCCGAGTTGAGAACGGAGCTCGGAACAATCGGCTGCAGTGAAATTCTCGCCGAGGATCTGTTCGACCTCTTCGCGATTTGGCGTGGCGGTCGTGGCATTTGAAAGATCGGTAAGGCGGAAACGGGAATCGACGATCAGCGGTATCCGCCGCCGCTCGGCGATCGCTCGGGCATCCTCAAAGATATCCGGAAATACCGCACCATAGTTGTAATCCGAAACTATGATCGCGTCCGTGATCTCGGAGCGGTCCGCGAGTTCGTCCCTTAGCTTCTGTTTGATCTCGCTGGAGATCTCGCTCGAATTTTCGTAGTCGATGCGAATGACTTGCTGGCGAGCCGCGTAATGCTGGCCGGCTAGCACTCGAACCTTCGTCGTGGTTGCAAAGTCCGGGGTCGTCGTAACGCCTGTGCAATCGACCCCGCTCGACACGAGCCCATCGATCAGCGTTTTGCCGTTCGCGTCCGCACCGGTGAGGCCGATAAGTATGGTCTGGCCGCCGAGCGAGGCGACGTTGACCGCGGCATTGGCGGCGGCACCGGGAACGGTATTCGTATTCTCGTGGCGAAGTATAAAAACGGGAGCCTCACGCGAGACGCGCGAGATGGTTCCGTTGAGGAATTGATCAGCGACGAGATCGCCGATGATCACGACGGTCTTTAGCGGAAATTTATCCTTAATGGTGCTGTAAATATCCATTATCAAAACAATTAGAAGCTACTACAAACCTCGGAAATAAACAAAAATGACCGAAGACAACTACGTCCTCAGCCATTTTTCCAAAGCTCTTTCGCAAGATTCTAGTGCGTATCGTAACTCGCCACTGGGATGTCATTCTCAACGCCCCAGCCAACCGCTGACATCGCTCCCGTCGTGCTGTTTAGAACGTAAAACGCACCCGGAGTTCCGTTTCGATAAACGGCGATGTCCGTCTTGCCGTCTCCGTCGTAATCGTTCTGGACGTTGTAATCGACGCTCGTTATACCGAATGATGTCGTTATCGAACCACCCGAGCTTTTCAGGATAAGCCACTGAAGATTGTCGCTAGGTTTTGCGCCTTCACGCAGCACCGCTATGTCCGTTTTGCCGTCGCCATCATAGTCGCCCGGGATCACGAGATCGCTGCTCTTGCCCCACGATGTAGCGGATATGGTGCCGTTTCGACTCGACTTGATGTGGAATACTGCCGAGCTATCGGCAGTCGCACCTGGACGCTGTATCGCGATGTCAAACTTGCCGTCACCGTCATAATCGCCGGGAGCGGTAAAATCTGTCGACGCACCAAATTCTGTTTGCGTGAATGATCCGTCAACTCCGGCTCTGAAATACCATATCAAGACACCGTTGGACCGGCGAACAACGGCGAGGTCGGTTTTGCCGTCGCCATCCCAATCGCGTCCGACCGGTTCATCGCCGGCCGAGCCAAAGTGAGCAACGTTGAATGCTCCATTTGAGCTGTTCAGCCAATACCAATCGCCGTCTACCTCGCGGAATACCGCAACATCGCCTTTGCCATCACCGTCGAAATCGCCCGGAACCGGCATATCAAGGCCTGCCAGGCCGAAATTAGTGAAAACCGGCGTTCCGCCATTCCGCAGTGTGTACCAGACGTTATTGGTCTGACGATAGATCGTGTAATCGGCTTTGCCGTCACCATTTACATCCATCGCCCGCCGCAGTGTCACCTGGGCGAGCGACGGGAAGACGAGGGTCAAAAGAACCAACGAAAACAGGACAGTTTTACCCGCAACGGCCAAAAAATTTCTCATTATTAAAAACCCGGATCCAAACCTATAGCCGTCACAGAACAGCTTATTTCTTCACTTGGCAATCCCTGAATATAACACTTGCTTTCGCCCTAATGCAACAAAACGGGGTGGCGAAAGTCCATCAGCAAACTCATTGATACTCGCAAGTTAGACGCGCGTTAATTGGTTTGCGTTGGATGTCTGGGGAAAATGCGGATCTGAACTATACTAGGCTTGTTCTTTAAGATTCTCAGCATAAATGGAGCACGATGAGCAATAATTCAACCTCACGACGACATTTCTTGTACGGCGGTTTTGCCGCGACAGGGGCTTTAGGACTCGCCGCCGGCCTGGCTCACGGAGAAGACGATAGTTTTGCCGGATCGGTAACTATTCCCACGCAACCGATAAGGCCCGACGATGAAGCGGCATGGAAAGCGATAGCCAGGAATTACAACGTCACGTCGAAGATAACAAATCTCGAGAACGGCTACTGGGGAATTATGGCACGTCCTGTTCTCGCTGAATATCAACGCCTGACGGAGTTTGTGAATCGCGAGAATACCTATTTTGCGCGGTTGCAGTTTGGCGATGCATATAAAGCGGTAAGGGCTAAGGTCGCCGCGTTCCTTAATGTCGGCGTTGACGAGATCGCGTTAACGCGCGGTGCCACAGAAGCCCTGCAGGCTCTCATTGGTGGATACAACAAACTGAAGGGCGGCGATACGGTGCTTTTCGCTGACCTTGATTATTCGGAGATGAAAACTGCAATGCGTTGGCTCGAGGAAAGGCGGGGCGTAAAGGCCGTAAAGTTGATTTTTCCGGAGCCAAGCAAGGACGTTCCTCTCACAGAGGCAAGTATCCTGAGCTTTTATGAGAAGGCGCTAAATGCGAATCCGAGAACGAAACTTCTGCTTTTGACCCATCTGAATAACTGGACCGGGCTGATCATTCCGGTTGCCAAGATCGCAAAAATGGCAAGGGAACGCGGGATCGATGTTGTCCTCGATGCTGCTCATTCAGTCGGGCAGGTCGATATGCAGATAAAAGACCTAGGTTGTGATTTCGTCGGCGTAAATCTCCACAAATGGGTCGGAGCGCCGATTGGCTGCGGCGTGGTCTACATAAACAAACCTCGCATTGCCGATATCGACACCTATATGGCGAAATCGCCGGGCTCAACCGATATCTCCGCACGGATCGACACGGGTACGTCAAACTTTGCGGCTCACATGGCGATCCCGTATGCGATCGATTTTCATAACAAGATCGGAACAGCCGCAAAAGAGGGCCGTTTGCGATATTTGAGGAACCTGTGGGTCGGGCCCGCCCGCGAGATGAAGGGATTAACGGTTCTGACGCCGGACGACCCGAAAATGGTCGCTGCGTTGACGTCGTTTCGTCTGGATGGTGTCATCTCAACCAAGGCGAACGAGGCGCTGATGAAACATTTGAATGAGAAATTCGGGATACTCACTGTACGACGGACCGGTCCCGATGCGGGAGATTGTATTAGAGTTACGCCATCGGTTTACAACACGCCCGACGACATGGCAAAGCTCGTGAGCGCGTTGAGGTCGATCACATCGTCGGCCTATTCATTCTGATCTCGGCGAAAACAAAAAGACCAGCCAAAAAAGGCCAGTCTCTCAAAGGTTCAATGAATTTATTAAGTAGAAATGGGGCGGCTAGTGGGATTCGAACCCACGACATCCTGAACCACAATCAGGCGCTCTAACCGCTGAACTATAGCCGCCATCTCTCGATTTTGGATTTTAGATTGCCGATTTTGGATTCAACAAAAATCCTTAATCCAAAATCTAAAATCCCAAATCAAAAATCGTTTGGTACCCCCGGCAGGGCTCGAACCTGCGACCTACGGCTTAGAAGGCCGTCGCTCTATCCAGCTGAGCTACGGGAGCATAACAAAGAGCAAGTAAGAATGTTAGCGATTGGTGGCGTTATAGTCAAACTATTTTGGCGTGCGTTCTCGTTTCTAAGGTTTGCTAGAGACAAATTACTAATTCTTAGGTACTAATTAACAGTTATTTTCCAATAAACCACGAGAGCAACAGGGTTATCACGCCCAGCAGAGACGGGGCGATCGAGAATATGACCAGCCAATATCCCTCGCGTTTGAATGTAAATCTAAGCAGCCGCACTCTGTCTTTCACGCAGGACGGCGAGCATTTGTTCGAAAACCTCGGCGAGGTCGAGTTCACTGGTGTCGATGACGACGGCGTCGTCTGAGATTGTGAGCGGCGAATCCTCGCGTGAAACATCGCGTTCGTCGCGTTCGTTGATCTCGGCTAGAGTTTGCTCGTAAGTGGAAACGCGGCCTTTTGCCTGGTCCTCGGAATGTCGGCGGCTGGCCCGTGCTTCGGGTTTGGCGGTTAAGAAGAACTTGATATCAGCGTGAGGGAAGACGACACTGCCGATATCGCGGCCTTCGAGAACGCAGCCGTTCCGAGCGGTGTTGCCTATGGCTCGCTGATGCTCGACCATGATGCGGCGGACTTCCGAGATGGTGGAGACAACCGATGCCGCCTGAGCGATCTCCAGCGTTCGGATCTCGGAGGTGACTTCGTCGCCATCGAGGATGATTCGCAAGTGATCAGGCTCGCCGACGAGATCGATCTTCGCATTTTCTGCGATATAGGCGATGCGGTCGATGTCGCGATAGGGTACGTTTGCCCGCTCAACAGCGAGAGCAACGGCTCGGTACATTGCTCCTGTGTCGAGATATAGGAGATTGAGCTTTTTGGCAAGCATCTTGCCGAGTGTAGATTTGCCGGCACCGCTCGGGCCGTCGATGGCGATGATCATTCGCTATATTTTACCCGATATCACCAAGTTGTCAGGTACGCGGAACTCAAAAAAATTGGCCCGGAGCGATTTGGGTATCGCTCACGGGCCGGATGCGGATGATTGGCGGGATGAGTTAATTCCTGAAGACTTTGACGACCCGGTCCGGGTAATCTGTGATGATGCCGTCAAGTTCGAAGGTTTTCATTCGTTCAAGATCGGCTATTTCATTTAACGTCCACGGGACGACCTTGATACCGCGGGCTTTGCATGCTGCGATCAAGGCCACATCGACAAGCATGAAATGTGGGCTATATGTATCGGGCTTGAAGCCAAGACTTTCCAGATTCTTGTCTAAGCTATCTTTATTCGCTACGAGAAAAGAGACCGGCACTTTGGGGTCGATCTTGCGAAGTTCTTGGAGCGGGCGAACGTCAAAGGATTGAATGATCACATATTTGAGCATCTTCGATGCCTTGATGACGTCATAAACGGCTCGCGTGAACGGCTCCATTTTCGGATGAAAAACATCATCACCGGTTACGCCCTCAGTTTTGATCTCGATGTTGTAACGAGGCGAAGGAAGTTTTCTCGATCTGACAAATTTGCCAATCTCAGTGAAAACGTCTGAGAGCAGCGGTTTTACGACCTTCATTTTTTCCTGCAGCGGAAAATCCTTGTTGCCGATGCTGCCGACATCGAACATTTTGACCTCGTCATAGGTCATTTTGTAGATGTTGTTTTCACGCTGTTTATCGGCGGGGATCCGGTTTCCGTTCTTGTCGAGGGATATGACGGACGAGAACCATGCCTCATGAGAGACAACGACTTTCCCGTCCTTTGTTAGGACAACGTCCAGTTCGAGGGTGTCGGCACCTAGCTCGAGAGCTTTCTTGAACGCAGGGATCGTGTTTTCCGGAACCCAACCGCGAGCACCGCGATGGCCCTCGATGCTCACTGGGCGAGTTTGCGCGAAAACGCTGGTTGTTAAAAGCAACGCTAAGAAGAGAAATGCAGGTTTCATGACTTATTAGTTGAATCTGCGTCCTCAGCGGTCGCGGCGTAACATATACAACGCCGAGACCCCTGAGGACGCGAGCAATATCCTAGAAGGACAATTTTAACGCAAGTTGGATCTGCCGTGCTGGGAAAGCACTGCTGATCGTACCGAAGGCTGCACTCGTGATGTCCGAGTTTGCCGCACCAAAGTTTGTTTTGTTGAAAACATTAAAGAACTCAGCACGGAAATCGAGACGCGACTCGTCGGTAAATGGCAGCTTGAACTGTTTTTGCACAGCGAGGTCGAGGTTGAAATACTTGTCGCTGCGTGCCAGATTGCGGGCCGCCGAACCGAACGGTGAATAGACCGGCGGACGCGTAAGGCATTGATTTACCGGCAGGAAATAGCCGGTCGTCGGATTTGGGCGGTCACCGCGATTAACCGGATCGCAAGTTACGTTTGGCCGCAGGGCGACGCCGCCGAGGAAGGTTGGGAGATTGTTCGTCACCGGTGAAGGGCCGTAGCGGAAGTTGATCGGAGCTCCGCTCGTCATCGTGTTGATGCCGTTCAATGTCCAACCGCCGATGAACGCGTCGAGGGCACGGTTCATATCGCTTCCAATGGTTCGGCCGCGACCGATGGGCAATTCGTACACAAAACTCGTCGTGTTGTTGAAGGGCTGATCGTATGCACCGATTCCTTTGTCGGCCTTGAAATTGTTCACGTCCTGCGGCGTCCCGGTGTTGCCATTTGGCTCCTCGAGAACTTGCGAGCCGTTATCGAGAGCCTTCGAGAACGTGAAAGAATTCAGCAAGTAAAGCCCTTTGCTGAATCGTTTTTCGAATTTTACCTGCAATGCGTTGTATGTTGAAAAACCCTCCGGCAGAACGGCGGAGATCGATCCAAATCCTGCGATCCGGCGACGAGCTTGAAGCGAAGGCTGTTGTGCCGCAGGCAGAGCCGCTTCGGCCTCGGTAAGTGGTCTCGCTTGGTTCAGATCGGCCAGAAGTACGGAATCCTTTACCCGGTTTCCGACATAGGCGACGTCGAGAACTGTGTTACCCCACAACTCACGCTGGATCGAGAGCTGCCAGTTCTGGATGCTGGTCGTCGGCTTATCCTTTGGAACGTAGAGAGTTACGTTATTAGGCAAACCGCTCGTCGGGTATCCAAGCTGAGTCGTCCGGAAGCATGTTCCTGAATAAACATTTCCGGAACAAAGCGGATTCAGGACCGGATCGGGGGCGGTTTGGGCAACCGCCGCACGGGTAACGATAGGGAAGTTGGTGCCGAGAATATCAGCGCTACCCAGGCGGTTTAGAAAAACATAGCCCTGGCCAAAGCCGCCGCGAAAGACGGTTTTGTCGTTGAGGCTGTATGCGAAACCTAAACGCGGGCCGAAATTGTTGTAGTCAGGATCGACCAGTGCTCGGTCAGCGATAGAGCCGCTTTTAGCGGTCACGATCGTGTTCGAGATCGGATCGTAATTTGACAGGCGATTGTTCTTTTCCCAATACGGCGTTCCGAATTCGTATCTGAGGCCGAGGTTAAGCGTAAGCCTTTGATTCACCTTGATATCATCCTGAATATAGGCGTAATGAAACCGCTGCTGCATTTCGGCCACGGTTAGCGTGGCTAGTTCGTACTGGCTTCGCAGTCCGAAGTAGAAATCAGCGAGATTATAAAGGTTGTTCGATGCGGCTCCGATTGGACGGCTATATTGTCCGCTGTAAGTATCAAGGCCCATCAGCGGGTTCGTATCCTGAACGTCAGTTCCGACGCGGAGATGCTCATAGCCCATTTTCAGGCTGTGGCGGCCGAGTGTTAAGGCGTAGTTAAGCCGTATATTGTGATTGAGGGGATCCTGGTACTGCGGATTAGTCGCCTGGCGTCCAAGCTGCGAGATGCCGCCGATAGTCTGGGTTGTAAGACCACCCGTTATAACCTTGTCGGTTGGAAGTCCGGTGATCCCGTAAAGGTCTAACATGCTCGCTCCGCCCGTGAGCGGCGGCCGTTTGCCGGCGTTGATCTGTGAATATGAGTAGCGGATATCGAGCACCGAGGCATTCTTGAATGCGTAAGAACCGCCGAGAGCAAGCTGCTTATTCAGGATGTCAATAAAACCGTTCTGATTGCTCCCCGACGGGCCTGGGATGTTCGGGCCTTCAAAAGCTTCAGAATTGCGGTAGCTCCAACGGCCAAAGATCGATGCAGCATCGTTGAATTTGTGATCGATACGAACGTTATACTTGTCGTTGAACTGTTTGTTTTGAACCAACTCTGAATAGTTATTCGCTGTTCCCGCGTTGATCGGTGCCGGCAGATCGTTCAGGACCTTTTGAGCGAACGGTGTCAGAGGGATCGGCGTGCCGGCAGCATATGTAACGCCGGTTAGCGGATTGCGAACGGCGACTGATAGTATTCCGGTTCGCTGGGCAAGCGTGGGTATAGTCGAAAACACCAGATTCTTCTGGATCTGACGGAAACCTTCGTAATCGCCAAAGAAGAATGTACGGTCCTTAATTATCGGACCGCCGAAGGTGAAGCCGAACTGGTTGCGGATAAGCGGCGGTTTAACGCCTAGGGGCGGCTTAAAGAATCCGGTTGCGTTTAAGACCGTGTTGCGATGAAATTCCCATGCTGATGCGTGGAATCTATTGCCTCCGGTGCGGTATGTCGCGTTGATAACTGCTCCGCCGGAACGACCGAACTCGGCACTGTAGGTATTTGTCTGAACTTTAAATTCCGCAATTGCATCGGGCGAAACCTGAACGACCTGGCTCGAAAAGCTCTGGTTGCTGGTTCCGTAGGCATTGTTGTCGATGCCGTCGAGTAGGAAATTGTTCACGGTAGCACGCAGGCCGTTTACGTTAAATGCAGCTTCGCGGCCGCCGCCGCCGATCGCGCTGTTGGTGTTTGATTCGCGAACGCCCGGTGCAAGAAGCGCTAAATTTGCGTATGAACGGCCATTTAACGGTAATGCGACGATCTGCTGGCGTTGGATGACCTGGCCTTTGTCGCTTGACGCGGATTCGAGCAGATCGGCGGCTCCGGTAACAGTTACCGTCTCCGTCGCACTTGCGACCGAGAGCGTAAGATCGACGCGCTGACGTGAGTTGACCGTAAGATTGACCTCAGCGATCGTTTTGCCGAATCCATTCGCTTCGACCGTGATCCGATAGTTGCCGATCTTCAGGTTGACGAACTGAAAATCACCATTCGGGTCAGAAACTGTAGTTGAAGCGATGCTCGTCGCCGAATTTTTGATCTCGACCTTCGCACCGACGAGGACGGCACCGTTCGCGTCACGGACCGAGCCTAAGACGGTCGCCGTTTCGGACTGTGCCGATGTTATTGTTGCCATGACAGCGAGCATCGCCGCGATGACAACTAGGTAAATTAACTTTGCTGAAATTTTGGATTGTTGACTCATAAACTCCTTGGGTTCCGGCGTTTTAATGGCCGGAAAATATGTACACTTCGATCCTGCCGCCGTGATGGCGGAAATGTTATAAACTGTTGTAAATAAGCTGGTTACAACGGCTCTATTAGAACGCTATGTGTAAAGAAGGGAGTTTATCGAGGCGTGGTGAAATCGGTGTTACGGCGCTGTTTCACGCGCCTTAAATTGCAGTTGCGGGGGTATTAAACTGTTTATTTGAGCCTATCGCGGACGCCTTTTGGGAGTTTGTCGCGAACGAGTTGGTACGAGGTCGAGATCAGATCATTTAGCTCATCATTTGAAACGGCGTCGAGGTCAGAGATGCGAACCCATTTGTATCGGCCGACGTACGCTGCCGGATCGATGCCCTCGCGCTCGATCAGGTCGGCGAACTTCTCGGGCGTGCATTTAACCGAAAGCCCGCCCGTGACCGAGTCGGCTCCGGTCACGCAAAACATCTTTGCGCCGACGCAGAAACACAGATCGGCTCCCCATTTGATGTCTTCTGTTGCACCGGGGAACGAGAGGCAGTATTTGCGTAGAGCTTCGAGATCCATAACGTTAAAACATTCGATAGTGACTTAAGTAAGGATATCTTCGAGTGCCCGGATCGCTGCTGAGATGTCAGCCGATATGATATCGCAGTGCGTTACCATTCGAATGCGGCTGCTAAAACCACTTGCCAAAACTCCTTTCTCTTTAAGCAGCTTGCAGATCTGTTCGCGGGATCTGCCCGTACCCGAGACATCGAAAACAACGATATTTGTCTCGACCGTTTCCACGTCGAGAGTGATGCCGGGAAGCGAGGCGATGCCTTCCGCGAGGCTGCGTGCATTGGTGTGGTCTTCGTGGAGGCGTTTTGGGGATTCTTCGAGGGCGATGAGGCCGGCGGCCGCGAGAATTCCTGCTTGGCGCATGCCGCCGCCGAGGCGTTTTCGCCAGATGCGGGCTTCTTTGATTAAATCGTGCGAGCCGACGAGAACCGAACCGACGGGAGCACCGAGGCCTTTTGAGAGGCAGAATTGGACCGAGTCGCAGTATTTGGTCAGCTCAGCGACTGTCGTATCTTGGGCGACGGCCGCGTTGAAAATCCGGGCTCCGTCGACATGGACCGGTAAACCGATCGCATGTGCCCGTTCGCTGAGGTCGGCACAGCGTTCGGCAGACATCACGCGGCCGCCGGCGAGATTCAACGTGTTTTCGATGCAGAGCAGACCAGTTTGCGTGTGGTCATAAATTCCGTCCGAACTGACCGCCGGAGCGATGTCGTCCCAAGTCAAAATTCCCGAACCATCACCGCTTCGCACCGGCCTGATCGTCACGCCTGCAATTATCGAAGCCGCTCCGACCTCGTAATTAAAAATGTGCCCGCGTTCCTCGATGATCACCTCGTCGCCGGGCCGCGTATGGACCTTAACGGCGATCTGATTGCCCATCGTGCCAGACGTAACGAACAGAGCCGCTTCCTTACCAAAGATCTCCGCCGACCGCTCTTGCAGGCGGTTAACGGTCGGGTCTTCGCCGTAAACGTCGTCGCCGACCTCGGCATTTGCCATTGCTGTTCGCATTGCCGATGAAGGTTTAGTTACTGTATCGCTACGGAGGTCGATCATTATTTTATTTCTTCAGCGAATCCCAAAATAGTTGTGTCTGCTCGACATAGTTCGCGTTCTTGGCTTCTTTGGCCCATGCGTTAGCTTCGGCGACTACCTTCAGAGCCTGGTCTTTCTTTCCCGCCTTGGCAAGGATCTTCGCGCGAAGCAGGCCGTAACGGGAATTCTTTGGGCTTTTCTCGATCGCGGTTAGGATCCATTCATCTGCTTTGGTCAGGTCCTTGTCATTGTGCAGATTGTATTCGGCGGCGAGAAAGTAGTTCATGTGGGCCATTCCCGCCGGTGCAGCCGCGAGTTTTGCGATCTGCTCAGCGACCCGTGCATCGACATCGAACTCGATCGGGAATTTGATCTGCGTATTTTCCCACGAGAGGATCAGGTTGGCTGACGACGTTGTGAAATCACCAAATTCGATAGTGAAAGTCTCTAGATAATTGGCGGTCTTTCCGGGCTTTACCTTAAATCGAAATGCGTCCTCGGCTTGCTTATAGACGTCGCCTGCGAGCGAGCGGTGTTTTGTATTCGTGTGGATGATCATTGTCCACTCGTTCGCTCCGGGGATCGAATAGAGAGCATAGGTTCCGACCTTGAGGGCATTGCCCGCGATCTTTACGTCTTCGGTAAACGTGAGTTTGGTCGATGCGTTCGCACCGGTTCGCCAGACCTCGCCAAAGGGAACGAGTTCGCCAAAAACCTTACGCCCTTTCGCACTTGGCCGTGCATAACTCAGCTTGACCTGTGTCAGGCCGACCTCTTGAGTTACTTCGGCCTGCGGGCTAAGCGTCGGCACCCTAAGCTCTTGTCCGAGTGTGGAGAGAGCAAACAAAGTAATAATTACACTGCAAAAGATCGATCGCATATAGTTTCTCCAAAGTTTTTTATATTCGATGCAGGTAAACCATGGATCAGTTCACAACTATTTATTAAGGCTGGCTCTTAAGTTCTCGACATCCCATTTCGCCAGTTTTGCACCGGCTTGATAAGTCGATTCGAGAAAGTCGAGTACCTGCTGCCTGGCATCGGGACTATTGCGAATATCGTCGTACATAAGCAAAGCCATGCCGCCGTCGGGCGTCCAAAATGCGGCTTCCGGCTGCAGCGGTTCATTCTCGAGGCCCACAGGTTTTGGGGCAGTGTAGGAATAAAACGCCGGAGCCGCGACGCTATTTTCCTTGTCGTCGCCAAACCAGAATCCGAAGCTTATGACCTCGTGCGAATATGCCTCGCGGGTGACCATGTTCGCTCCTTCGATAAGTGGAGCACGCCGTCCCGAAAACCGCGTCAAAGCAAGGTCAAAGCTGTGCCAGAAAAGGTGTACGGGCGTTGATTTACCGCAAAAACGGCCGCGAAATTCCTGCAATATATTATCGACGGTTACCAGGATCTGATGAAAACCCTCGACGTATTCCTTGTCGTAAGAGTGGTTTTCATGGTCCTCGGCAAATGGCGTGGTGGATGGAGCTTCGTACGGCTCTGCCTTGATGTCGGGGTTGATAGCGAGTTTTGTGAGATTTGCGAAAACGCTCGCGTAAAAATCGGCAACGCTCAGGCCGTCATATAGAGCAAAATCCTCTATTCGGCCGTCGCTCATACGTATTTTCAATTCGTGATCGTGAAAGTCGAACTCGATCTCAAAACTCCCGCCTTCATAAGGTATCGCCCTTGTGGTAAGCCCGCGCGGACTCACGTAAAACGGCACGTGCCACCAATGATTCACCGGCGGATGAGTTTTCAGGCGGATCTTGCCCACGATCTGCAGGAACAGATGCAGCGTGTTCTTGGTCGGCCGCCAGGCGTCGAGCGGCATTTCGGGAAAAGTAGTCATAAGAGTTTTTGCCCGCGAAATAAGCGATATGACGGTAAAAACTGCATCGATCCGAGTCCGCCTCGCGTTTCACATCGTGACTGGAGGGCGAGCATCTTGCTCGCCTGTATTTCATCTAGTAACTATAAGGGCGAGCAAGATGCTCACCCTCCAGTCGTTATTTCGCTTCTTCCTCGATCTCGAGGATGTCACCTTCGGTAAACAGGTAAGTTTTCATGTGCTCGTCGAATTTCGGCGTGCAGCGGCGGAGCCATTCGAGCGCCATGACCGCGTGCTCGATCTCTTCGTCGCGATTGTGTTCGAGGATCTTTTTAAGCTGCTTGTCAGTGGTTTGCTCGGCCCGCTGGTTGTACCAGTCGACAGCCTCGAGCTCCTCCTGTACGGATTTGATCGCCCGTGAAAAATTGCGCGATTTCTCGCTCATTTTATCGTAATCTTCATGCCATTCAGCGCTTGTAGCCATGTTTTTGGTTCCTTTTACTTGTTTTTAACTTAATCCTTTCCGCCCGGTTACGCAGGCGGTGCTGACTCAGGCAGCGTTTCGTAGAACGCATCGTCGATGTAGCAATATCCCCATTCTTCGCCCGGCTGGAACGATTTGATGATCGGGTGATTGGTTGAGCGAAAGTGCTTTGTCGCGTGCTTGTTCGGGCTTTGGTCACAGCAGCCGACGTGGCCGCAGTTTTTGCAGAGCCGCAGGTGAAGCCATCGGCCGCCGATCTTAAGACAATCCTCGCAGCCGTCGGAGCTGGGTTTTACCGGTACGATAGTTGAGACGTGTTCACAATATTCCATCTATTTCTACTGTGCAAGGGCTTATAGAAATTTTACGCTTCGCTCGCGAGCAACTCAAATATTGACACAAATCCGTTGACCTCTGGCGTAAAAAACGGTACTTTCGAAAAAACACAGACAAGGGGCTACAACTGCACGGTACGGGTATACGGTTTCGTAAGAAAAACTCGTGCCCACGCGTTTCCAATATTTTGCAAGAACGAGGCGGGCACACGTGCTCGTCAAAAGGAGCCCAAAATGAATTTACGACTTATTCTCGCCGGCGTTGCTGGATTTCTCATATCGATGATCGGCGGCATTGTTTTTCACGGACTTTTGCTTCGGCCTGATTACGCGCCGCTGGTAGCGAGCGGTGTCATGAGGACGGATGCTGACGCGGCCGGCTATCTGCCGTTCATGATCATCTCTCATTTGATCAAGGGGATTGCCTTTGCATGGATCTATACGAAAGGGCTCACACCGGGAGCTCCGGCTTTAATGCAGGGACTGAAATTCGGCCTCGCGACCGTCTTTCTGGTGACGATCCCGCTTTACCTAGTGTATTACGCTGTCGAGCCTATGCCCGGGCTTTTGGTCGCGAAGCAGATCGTATCAGACACTATCGTAATGATCCTGATGGGCGTAGCCGTCTCGCTGATAATAAAATCGCCCGCTCAGTCATGATAGAAAAAAGCACTCTACAATTCTTGTCAGACCTCTCGCTCAATAACAACCGAGATTGGTTTCAGGCGAATAAGAAGCTGTTCGATGCGGCGCAGGATAATGTGACCGGTTTCGCGGGCTATTTGATCGGCGAGATAGGTAAATTTGACGCCGCCGTCGGCGGACTCGACCCGAAGGCGTGCGTTTTCCGCATATATCGCGACGTTCGATTTTCTAAGGACAAGAGCCCTTATAAAACGAATCTCGGAGCCTACATCAGCCCGGCGGACGTAAATCGATGCAGCCGGGTTACTATTTCCATGTCCAGCCGGGCAGGAGCTTCGTAGCCGGCGGAAAACATTATCCGGACGGTCCAGAGCTACTTAAACTTAGAACCGCGATCGGGAATAATACTGGCGAATTCCTAAAGATCGTAGAGAAAAAGAGCTTCCTTGATGCCTTTGGCAAAGTTCGCGGCGAAAGCCTCAAATCGGCTCCGAAAGGCTTCGACCCTGAACACAAAGCCGTCGAGTATCTAAAGCTCAAAGAATACATGGCATTCACGGAGTTTCTGGACGAGGAATTCCTCACCTCGGCCGAGTTTCCTAGACACCTCGTCAAACTTGCGAAGGAAATGTATCCGCTTGTCGCATTTCTACGGAAAGCTCTGGCCTGAAATGCCGGTTAGTGACATCTCGCGTGTGAGAGCTTGAGCAGATCGGTTAGTTCTCCATCAAATCGGCTGCTATCGGTCGCTATGACCATATGCGAAATTCGGGGCATCGGGCCTGTGAGCTTTGCTTTTTCCACCTTTTCGTCGAAGGGACGATCGCCGAGGTCAAGGCCTATCCTGAGTTCCGTTTTTTTAATATTTACGGCGGCGAACTCACGATTCTCCAGCACCGAAATGTACGTCTTTTTCGGCAAGAATGTCGCGTTTGGGAAGTTCTTGGAGATGAACTCAACGAATTCATCATACAACGGCCGCATATCTGCCGATTTCGCAAACTGATCGTCCAGCAGGCTGTCGGTGCTCGCATAGACCGGTTTGCCGCCGTTTGCGTGAATTCCCGCGAGCAAGGACGCGTGCATGTGGTTGAATTTGTGCTCGTCCTTGAGCCACGCGATGACCTCGTTTCGCTTTTTGCTGGCAAACCCATCAACGGTCTTTAGCCAGGCTTCGAGATCCTTGCCGGTCGAGCCCACAAGCCCATCCATAAATTCTTTTCAAATTCCCCTGATGTTTTCTGTGCCATTGTTACCTCCAGATTCCGAGAATAAAGCCGATCAGTGCAAAGTATACGAAAACGTAGCCGCAATTAATCGCAATGTACTTCAACGAACGCTGTTCGAATAGGGCGATCACAACGATCATTCCGACGGCCCAGACCGCGGCGAGCAGAGCTGCTCCAACACCCCATTGCCATGTCGTTCCGGGCCCGGCAATGAAGAAAGCCAGGTTGTATGACATGAGCCAGGCAAGAATGAACGTCAGCCCGAAGACTTTCGCCGGATTGAATCTCGTCATCTGCTCGTCGCTGACACCGGCCGCGTGCTGCCAGCTTTTTGCGAACAACAAGGGCGAATACCAAAGGCCGCCGATCGCCAGGCTCAGAACGGCACAAACAAAAACCGCGATGTGATTGATGTAAAAGTTTTCCATAACGTGACCATCGTAGGCGGAATGGTCGCGTGCGTATTGGAAAAAATTTACCTAGCCGACCGGAATATAGTTCTGATAATTCAACTGGATCTCAGCATATTTCGCGGGTGTGAAACCGGAAAAATGTTTGAAATCATTAATAAAATGAGCCTGATCGTAGAATCCGCACTCTAGCGAGATACGGCCCCAGTCGTTTTCCGCTGCGGTGTCGATGGTGCGGACGGCTTTCTGGAAACGCATGATCTTCAGATACGATTTCGGTGTCACGCCGACCTGGCGGCGAAATATATCTGTAAAATGCTTCTGCGAATAGCCAATCTTCGCGTTCATCCGGGCGATGCTGACTTGATCGGGATTATTGGTCATTTCACCAACGGCAAATGCGACGCACGGGTTGAGATCGAGCTGGCGGTGGAATTTCCTTAGCAAAAACTGTTCGACGAGCGAGAAACGCAGATCGAGGTCTTTCGTCCCGAGCAATGTTTCCCGCAGATTCCCAAAATCACTGCCCCATACCAGATCGGCATCGATCACGGAGTCGGCGATCTCGTTCATTGGAAATGGGAAGAATGGAGCGGCTTTGCCTTTCTTAAAAGCGATGACCATCATCGCCGCGTCGGTACCTGACGGGATGGTGATCGGTTCAGTCCGCACTCCTGAAGTCCACACATGATTACAAGCCTGAATTTCCTTCAGCGTGTCGTTGTCGTAGATGAACTGCGGCGTGTCGTGAAAATCGATCAGGATCTCAGTGTCGCCGTTCGGAAGAAAGCGGTCGACTTTATGTTCGTGCTGCACACCCTCGTAGTAGATCATCACCTCGATAAATTGATCGAGCGGCGATATCGGAATGTGGGCACGAAAGATCATCTTTTCTCAAGATCCTCTTTTTTGATCTGCTCGATCTTCTCAACGCGGCGTTCGTGGCGGCCGCCTTCGAAATCGGTTGAGAGCCAGGCTTTTACGATGTTTGCCTGCTCTTCGCCGGGGATGAAGCGGGCTGCGAGTGACAGGACGTTTGCGTTGTTGTGCTGACGTGAGAGACGCGCGATTTCCTCGTTCCAGGCGACGGCGGCGCGGATGCCGGGGACTTTGTTGGCGGCGATCGCCATGCCAGTTCCTGAACCGCAGACGAGAATTCCTTTATCGAACTCACCAGCCGCAACAGCCTCGCCAACCTTGCGGGCGTAGTCCGGATAATCGACCGAATCTGGCGAATTCGTGCCCATATCGGTGTACTCAACACCTATCTCGTCAAGCGTTTTCTTGACCTTTTCTTTCTCTTCAAAACCCGCGTGGTCAGCGGCAATTGCGATCTTCATAATTTTGATGTCCGAAACTCAATCATATCCGACGGCCGGCCTGAGCGAAAGTACCCCATTCAAACCGACCTTATCGCTGACTCATTTCCTCTTTTGGCCGATATAATTTTCTTAGGGTACCGCGTCCTTCGTCAATGTACGGCCATTCGTCGAGGTTGAGGTCGATCACCGCCAACGCGGCCGTTGGAACGGGCTCTATCTCACCAGTCAAAATCGTATCAACCCTTCGATCCCGGGATTGTGGCCAACCAAAAGGACCGAGCGATAGGCACCATCTATCTCAGAAATAGTCTGCCGCAAGGTTTGCGGGCTTGCCTCGTAAATTCGATGTTCGTAACGTATCTCGGCGTCAAGTTTTCCTGATCTTTTGACGATCTCGGCGGTGGTTCTCGCTCGAACTGACGGCGAGCTGAGGATCAGATAGGGTTCAAGGCCTTTGTCGGCTATGAAGTTCGCCCATAAAGGCGGCGACCTTCAACCCGCGATCGTTAAGCGGCCGTTCGAAGTCCGACATTTCGGCATCGGCCCAGCTGGATTTAGCGTGGCGAAGAATAAAGAGAGTTTTCATCTATTCAGTGGCAAGCGAATTTCTTGTTATTGGTGCGGATCAGGCATGATCTGGGAAGATTCTACCGCTCAACCTGCGAAAACAACAACTTATTGAGATAAGATTGTCGCTTAGGGACATTATCAACCAGCCTAAAGGGAGGAATGGACTCGTTGAACGCAGCCTTGCTGGTAAATCTGCTCGGATTCTCGGTCGGGATCGCATTATATGCTCTCGTTGCCGTGATGGTCGTGCGCCATCGCGGCTCGCAACGAGCTGAGAATGCAAATCTTCTCCTGCTAACGACCGCAGCCCTCGGCTTGCTCTGGAATGTTGGTGAGCTTTACGGTTTCGTCAGTAAAGATTTCGGCGGGCCAGCGATCTCGCCTTTGCTGGTCGCGTTATCATTTTCCGCGCTCGGGTTCTTACCCTCGGTCGTCGTCCATTCGGCACAGGCTGAGGAATCGGGAACGCACTGGCTGACATTTGCGGCTTACGGATTCAGCGTGATCGCAACGCTGATGCATTTTCAGGCCGCGTTGTCGGGCTCGGCGGTTCCGTCGGATCTGGCTTTGCAAACGCTCACCTTCGGATCGCTGGCGCTCTCGGCAGGGCTGCTGATCTTTAACTTAAGACAAACGCTCGAAAAGAAGGCGGTTTGGGCGGCTGCATTGCTGGTTTTTGCGGTTTCGGCACTTCATCTAAGCGGGGAACGCGAGGGAACTTCCTGGTACGTCGAGTTGATCGCACACCAATCCTCGCTACCGCTGGCGCTCGTTATTCTCTACCAGAATTACCGGTTCGCGTTCGCAGATCTTTTCCTGAAAAGGGCGATCTCGCTTATGCTCCTGACCGTTCTTGCGTCAGGGCTTTACGTTTTCGCTGCCGTTCCGCTGCTACGCTACCACGAGACGCATGACCGCGACGACGTCCAGGCTGCCGCCTTGATCCTCGGGTTGTGGGTTGCGACGGCCCTTATCTATCCATTGATCTATAAATTTGCCGTTTGGCTCGTTGATAAAGTGCTGCTGCACCGCGTGGATTACGCAAAACTGCAGCAGGATCTCGCCCGCGAGGTCGAAGATCAGGAAACTATCGACGACGTTCTGAACACGATCTCTGAACGCCTCGCGAAAACGCTCACTGCCAGATCGGCGACATGGAATGAAAACGTCGACGGCGAAACCGCTCGCTATCCGGCGGTAAATCTCAGCGCCGACGATGCCCGGATCATCATCCCGACCGCTGAGGCTCCGCAATACTGCGTGCGGCTTAGTGAGTTTTTCGTGGCCGGCGGCTGTTGTCAGACGAGATATCTTTGCTCGAGTCGGTCGCTCTCGTCACGGCCCGCCGGATAGACGTTTTGCGGGTGAGCCACGAGCGTTTTGAGCAGAAGTTTCGCGAGCAGGAATTTGCCAAGCTGGCGACCGAGGCGCAGCTTACGGCTCTAAGATCACAGATAAATCCGCACTTCCTTTTCAACGCCCTGACAACGCTCGGCTACCTTATTAAAACGTCGCCAGATAAGGCTTACGACACTCTTTTGCGGCTAACGCAGCTTTTGCGTGGCGTTTTGAGATCGACCGGCGAATTCTCGACTCTGGGCGACGAAATAAAACTGATCGAGAGTTATCTGGATATCGAACACGCCAGATTTGAGGAGCGTTTGAGGGTGAATATCGATGTTCCTGACGCTCTGAAGAACATCAAGGTGCCATCGCTCATTCTTCAGCCGATCGTGGAAAATGCCATTAAACACGGCATCTCCGAGAACAAGAACGGCGGCGAGGTACGGATCTCGGCAGCGGTGACAAATGGCAATGCAGATCCAATGCTGCGGCTGACGGTTTGGGACTCGGGGCCGGGAAAAAATGCCCTGATCACGAACGGCACGGACGGCGTTGGCCTCCGCAACATCCGGGAACGGCTGGCGACGTATTACGGCAAGACGGCGAAATTAACCCTCGCGACCAGTGAAGGCGACGGCACAGAAGCCTTGATCGATCTGCCGATAAAGCGAGCAAGTGAAACAACGGATCAACGCAGATTTACGCAGATATAGGAGACTAATGATCCGTGTAAATCCGCGTTGATCCGCTGTTAAAAAACATATGAACAAGTTAAGGGTCATAATCGCAGACGACGAACGCCCTGCTCGGGAATTTTTGAAATCGATCCTGCGTGAGTTCGAGCAGGTTGAGCTTGTGGGCGAGGCTGAGAACGGAGCGGACGCGGTCGAATTGATAAAAACTGTGAGACCAGACCTTGCCATCCTCGATCTTAAAATGCCTGAGGTTTCGGGGCTCGATGCGGTCAAGATGCTGCGGAAATCGCAGATGCCGCTAGTGGCGTTTGTAACGGCGCACGACGAATTCGCGGTTCAGGCGTTCGAGTTGAACGCCGTCGATTATCTGCTAAAACCCGTCGAACGTTCACGCCTCGCCGAGACGATCGCTCGTGCTTCCGAACGGCTCGAACATGAAGACTGGCGATCGATCGAATCTGAAAAGATCAAAACCGCAGCTGCGGCGTATGACCAGACAACCCGCTCTGAACTCATCGAACGCATCCCGGTCAAGGTCCGCGAAGAGATCTATCTGATCCCCGTCGAAGACATTGCCAGCATCATCGCTGACGGCGAACTGCTTCACATCACCACCGCCAAAAATCAAAAATACACCATCAACTATCGCCTAAAGGATCTCGAACCACGCCTCGACCCCCACAAATTCGTTCGCCTCTCACGCGGTGCCATCGCCAATCTCGCCTACGTAAAAAGCATCTCCCCAATGCCCGGCGGAACGTATAACGTCACGCTCACGAATTCGCAGGAGATCGCGTCGAGCCGGCTGCAGTCCAAGATCCTGCGTGCGAAATTGCTGAAGCTGTGATAGATGTAGTCGTCAGCTAAGTTTGCATGAAGTGATGGGAGGCAGGAACTAAAGGAGACTATTTTGAACAAAGCATCTTTTTTGATCGTCGCTATCCTGCTGTTGTCCGGATTTAAGGCCAACTCGCAAACATCGGACGTAAACTTAAAAAACGCTGAGCTTGTTCGGGTTCCATATCAGCCGACAAATTGTGACAGACTCCGTGACTATTTTCGCGATACACTGTCGATGTATGGAAAGCCGGGCGGCATCATTATGACCAACGGAGCATGCTCTCGATCAAAAGGTTCGCCCGAGGCCGAACAGGGGGAACTGTACGAAAGGCTAAACGCCGTTATGCAGGTTGAGTCGGGTTTTGTCTGGAGCGAGGATTCCGGCGTAATGAATTTATTGCCCGCTGGGACGGAGTCCAGTTTGGTGGATACCAAACTCAGCGAGTTTAAGATAACGGTTGGCGATGAACTTTCGATGGTTTTCCAGGAACTCCGCCGCCGCCCTGAATTCTTAGAACGCATGAAGGAATTGAACTTAAAGGAGCCAAGTTTAGAAATCGGCGGCGGCCTCCAGTCACCGCCAAGCAACCGCCCAAAGCAGGAATTCACGTTTATTGGTAAAACGATCCGCGAGATCCTTAACGAAATAGTTAGAAAGCGCGGACGCGGAATTTGGCTGTACGATGAACACAACTACAATGGAAATAATACATACCGGCTGGTTTTTTTAGGGCCATGAAACCGGGCTTAGGAAAACTCTTCTTGTCTAAATTCATCCCATTCAATCCACCCATTCCCGCCTTTCGACCGTTCATTAAAAACTTATCGCCGAAGTCTTAGCGAGGTGCGAACCTTAGAGTTCGGAATTTTACGTCGGTGATAGAACAACAATGAACAGATCGCTTTCTCTTTTCGCTATTATTCTTTTATTTTCTGCCGCAGGTTTAGCCCAAAGTACGGGCAAGATCACGGGCAAAGTGGTTTTTGATGCGGATAATCATCTTTTGCATCAGGTTTCGATCCAGATAGCCGGTCTCAATCGCACTGCGGTGACTGACGATCAGGGCAATTATTCCTTTGATGCGGTTCCGCCGGGCGATATACGGTTGTGGCCCATCAGGAAGGTTTTGGCGATGCCTCGAAAAACGGTAACCGTAACGGCTGGGGGAACGGCAACTGTTGATTTCCAACCGCAGTTGACCGGTATCAAGGAAAACGTCACCGTCACTGCAAGTGGCACAGAACAGTCAACCTTCGAGGCGATCGCATCGGTCAGTTCTGTGAATTCGAACCAGATCACTGAACGTGCCGCCGTGGGGATCGGTGAAGTTCTAAATGGCGAGCCCGGCGTATCGAAACGCTCGTTCGGGCCGGGGAATTCGCGTCCGGTAATTCGCGGCTTTGATGGCGACCGTGTTCTAGTCTCGACAGACGGAGTTCGGGCGGGCTCGCTGGCTTCGCAGTCGGGTGACCACTCGGAACCGGTTGACGTGCTTGCGGCAGAGCGGATCGAGGTCGTCAAAGGCCCGGCAACTTTGCTCTATGGCAGCAACGCGATCGGCGGCGTCGTCAATTCGATCAGCGGCCACGATGAAGGTACTCATCCGGGGCTGCGGGGATATTTCTCTGGAATTGGCGGTACGAACAATAGTCAGGGAGCGGCCAGCGGTGGCGTTGAATACGGCGTCGGAAACTGGATGTTTTGGGGTAACGGCACTGGCCAACGGACCAGCGATTATAATGCCGGCGGTGACTTTGGCAAGGTTCAAAATACCTTTACGCGAAGTGCCTCGGGCAGCCTCGGCGGTGGATATTACGGCAAGAAGGCGTTTTTTAACACAACCTTCAGCTATTACCAGAATCGCTATGGTATACCGCTCGACATCAATGATCCGGACGCGGAACTCCGCAGCCTTAGGATGTGGCGTAACGATATCAAGTTCAATTTTGGGCTGACGAATCTCGATTCGTTTATCTCGGGAGCTAAATTCACAGTTGATTTTAGCAACTACAAGCATCAGGAACTCGTCGATGGCGATGTCGGAACGACATTTCGCAATAAGGTTTACTCATATCGCGGAGTTTTCGAGCAGAAGCAGTACAGCAAATTGAGCGGACGTTTCGGATTCGAGGGCTTTGGCCGCAAGTATCAGACTGCGGGCGACGAAGTTTTGGTAAATGGCCCGGTGAAACAGGATTCGTTCTCGGCCTTCGCGTTACAGGAATTGAAATATGAACGCGTTACGTTCCAGTTTGGCGGACGCGTTGAGAATAATCGCTACAAGCCGACCGACCCGGATCTGATCAAGCGAGATTTCACAGGCGTTTCGGCCGCGGCCGGAATGCGTGTCGGCCTGTGGGACGGCGGCGCTTTTGTCACAAACTTCTCACACTCGTACCGTGCTCCGGCGCTCGAAGAGCTTTACAACAACGGCCCGCACGATGGCACCCTGGCGTTTGAGGTCGGGAATTCAGCCTTAAAGGCCGAGCAGAGCAACGCCATCGATGCCGCGATCCGGCACCAGAAAGGCCGCGTAAAAGCTGAGGCTAATGTCTTTTACTACGATATTAAGGATTTCGTTTTCCTCGCACCAACGGGTGTAAACGATCCAGAGAGCGGGCTCGAGATCGCAAATTATGTTCAGGGAAACAGCCGTTTTGTCGGAACCGAGCTGAGTCTCGACTACACAGCTCACAAGTACGTGAATGTGCTCGCCGGGCTTGATTATGTCAATGCCGAGCTAAAGACCGGGCAGCCACTGCCGCGTATTGCTCCGCTTCGCGGCCGCCTGGGCCTCGACCTGCATTATCAGAATCTAAGCGTAAGGCCGGAATTCGTTGCGGTTGGGCCGCAGGACAGGCTCTTTACTAATGAGACTCGCACGGCTGGATACGGTGTCGTAAATGTTGCCGCGTCATATATTATTCCGACGCAGCACTATGCGAATATCTTTTCGGTAAACGCCTATAATCTCGGAAACAAGCTGTTCTACAATCACATCTCCTTCATTAAGGACATCTCGCCCGAGATCGGGCGCGGTGTGAGATTCAGCTACACGATCAGATTTTTCTAACCCATCTTGCTACCCATCGGCCACTGACCGGACGTCTCACGAGGCGTCCGGTTTTTCATGCTTTTTGGTAGAGTGATTTCTCGCGAAAACTACGTTTGAACAAACTCGGATTTTACTCTACCAATCAAGCTGTTTAGGGCCGACAGGCGGGGCGATTCCTTCGAACAATCGGCCATTTTCACGGATTATAGTGCGGTAAACAGGGTCTTTTGTCGAAAGTGTGAATCGATTCACACTTTTCGGGGTCAAAATGGCCGCCAGAGAAAAATACACATTTGGATCACCCCAAAAAATGAGCCGGTGATTCTCGTTTTTCGCGTAAGCCGCTATAATTACCCTCATCCGGAGATCTTCTATGCAAACAGAAACACTTTCATTCGAAACCGCTAACGGCCCGACATCGGCTTACGCTGCACATCCCGACAGCCCGAACGGAAAGGCTGTTATTCTGATCCAGGAATGGTGGGGCCTCAATGATCACATTAAGGATATTGCCCGGCGATATGCCGACGAAGGTTTTGTCGCGATCGCGCCCGACCTCTATCGCGGCAAGCTCGCCACAAACCCTGCCGAGGCCGGAGCGATGATGAATGCCCTCGCGATCGAGGACGGGCTCGACACGATCAAGAATGCGATCGATGCGGCATCACTTGCTTTCGACCTGTCGCATTTCGGCATCACGGGCTACTGTATGGGAGGAACTTATGCTCTGCGGGCGGCGTGTGAGCTCGAAGGCCTCAGTGCGGCAGCTCCGTTCTATGGGGATGTCCCCGAAGATGAGATCCTCCAAAAGCTGACGACGCCGACGATCTTCATTTCGGGTACAAAAGACGGTTGGATCAATCCCGAAAAGGTCGCCAAACTTGAAGACGCGGCTGAGCGATTCGAACTGCCGATCCACTCGGTCAAATACGAGGCGGACCACGCGTTCTTTAACGACACGCGTCCTGAAGTTTACGACGCGACAGCCGCCGCAGACGCCTGGGCTCTTGTCACCGGATTTTTCAAAGATAAACTCTAAGTTTGCCGCAAAAGCTGATCTAATTCCGAGAGGGTTGGAAGCGTCGTTCGGGCTCCAACCCCTCGGCAATTTAGGGCCGCAACGCCATTTGCCGCGGCCGCACTTTCCTCGACGCTCCTGCCACTAAGCATCCCGAAAAGAAAGCCCGTTCGAAAGGCATCACCGGCTCCAGTCGTGTCCGCACATCCGCCCGGAACTTCGAATCCCGGCGTCCTGATCAACTCACCGCCGCAAAACAGCAACGAACCCGCATCGCCGAGCGTGAGGCCGGTAATCGGGCAGCCAAACCGCGACGACAGCTCTCTAAGAGCCTGGTCGTTTTCCATGGTTCCAAACAGTTTTGACGGAAACTCAGCGGAGACGATACAGACGTCTACGAGCGGAAGCAGGTCCTCGATTCCCTTAAAGATGTTGTCAACATCCGCAGATACGATCACTCCAGCTTCTCGTGCCGCCTCTGCCATAGCGATACACGCGTCAGTATCGTGGGGCGTTAAATGCAGCACGCGGCCTTGTTTCGCTGCTGACAGCGGAGCCTCCGCAGCCGAATAGCTAAGCTTAGTATCTCGCTGCCAGATGACCGTGCGTTCGCCGCTCTTTTCGTCGATAACGATAAACGCGATCTGGGTCAAGGCCCCGGGAACAACTTCGGAAGAAGCAATATCAACGCCTTCAGCGGCAAGAGAATTTAAGCCGATCTCGCCCGCTCCGTCATCGCCGAAACGGCCGATATACGCAGTTTTCATTCCAAGCCGGCTGAGGCCCAACATCGACGAAGCCACCTCGCCGCCCGCTTGGATCGAGTATTCGCGGAGCTCGATCTTTGAGGCAAAGCCGGATATTCCGGTACGCGGATAAGGTAATCCACGGCATTTGTGCCGAAACCGACAGCGTCGAAATCATTCTCAACCAGGATCGAAAAGGGAAATTGCATCTATTTTGCTGAGTACCTATGGTTTGTCATGCGGAAAAAACTTAACAATTAATTCTTGCCAAAACGTTCGATTTCAAGTTAGATTGAAAGTCAGGCCTATTTCACGCGATTTTTGCGTGAAAAACAAGTACCACCCATTAGGTCCCGGAGATCACACTTAATGCCAACATCCATTTGTCCTGAATGCACCGAAGAAGTTTACGTCGATGCCGAGTGCGAACAAGGCGACACGGCGGTTTGCGAAGAGTGTGGTTCGAGCCTGGTTGTTGTCGGCCTTGACCCGATCGAACTCGATCGTAAAGACGAGGAAGCCGATGACCATCCCGACCGCGACGGTTTTGATAGTTACGATTTTGACGACGATCGATATTAGCAAGATCGGTAACACGCGGACGTGAGCTGAGATATCGCCAGATATCCAAAATAAGATCGCTCAAAACATTTTCCTGCTCCCGCGGTCAAAATGACGCGTATCAGTCAATTTGACGTGTCAACTCGACCGAACCAACAATCGCCGACCCCACAAATACCGCATTTTCCTAGCTTTGACTCTAGCCACCTCGTGGCACACCGATTGTATAAACTGTAACGTTGGACGGCCTCATGGGCCGGTGATCAAAAGTAGACTGAAGGATCTGCCGAAATAGGATCTTGGTCAAAAATGACGACTGCCTTATCCAAAACTAGAAACCTTAAAGCACTGTATTGGTGCTCGGCGGTCGCTATTGCCGTTCCATTCATCTGGTCGCTGGTACATTTCTTCGGCATCGGGGTCGTTCTCCTTTTGACACCGCTGACGGGCGCCGCAGTTGTCGCGTACCGGATGCACCTTAGCCGGCTGGCTGAAAAACCAGGGAAATATCCGAGGCAAGCCGGGTTCATCTTGCGACGGTAGAGGCTCTAGCGACCGCGATCGATGCACGCGATCAGGTCGGCGTCGGGCATGTTAGGCGTACACAGATCTATGCGGTCGGGCTCGGACGGATCCTGGGCCTTTCAGAAAAAGAGATCGACGCGCTCCGTACCGGAGCCCTGCTTCACGACATAGGCAAACTGGCAATACCCGATCATATTCTTAATAAACCCGGCGGCTTAACGCCGGCGGAACTTGAAAAGACGAAGATCCATCCGGAAGTTGGCGCCCTGATCCTCGAAAAGGTCGGCTTTGATTCGCCGGTTATCCCGACGATCAAATACCACCACGAATACTGGAACGGCCGAGGGTATCCCGAAGGCTTGGCCGGAGACCAAATACCGTTGACTGCCCGCATTTTGGCAGTTGCCGATGCTTTTGACACGATCCGCGGGGCCCGACCCTACAGGCCCGCTCTGCCTCGCGATAAAGCCCGGCAGATCATTCAGACCGAAGCAGGCGTGCGGTTCGATCCAATGATCGTAGACACACTGCTGAGAAATCTCGCCAGTCTCGAGAGCGATATCACCGCTCAGGGGCTCTCATACACGGATTCTTCGCTGAGTGCCGCCGGGAACGGCAAACAGAACTACGTCGAGCAGATCAAGCTCGCCAACCGAGAGGTCTTCAGCCTGTACGAGCTGGCCCGAGAGTTCAGCTCCGCTGTCGATCTGCAATCGACGCTCGAAATGTTTGCCAGCAAGGTCGGTAAATTTGTGCCGTTCGATACCTGTGCTCTGTATCTGCTCGATCACACCAAACGCTCGGCGACCGCCTCCCATGTTGAAGGCCAGAACGCCGATCTGCTTCGGCTGCGTCAGATCAAGGTCGGCCAGGGAGCTACCGGCTTCGCGCTTAAGTCACGTGAGATCGTCCAGAACGTTGAGCCCGATCTCGATTTTCAATATTCGCAGACCGAGCTGACGCAAATGTATCTCACGATGGCGTCGGTTCCGCTTATTGCTGATGAGGAACTGATCGGTGCGGTCACGATCTATTCTCAGGAACTCGAATCCTATGGCGAAGAGAATATTCGCCTGCTTGAGACGATCTCTCGTATCGCCGCGGATGCAATAGGCAAATCACTCAAGCATGACGAGGCGACGACGCACGCGATGACCGATCCGATGACCGGGCTTCCTAATGCCCGCAGCCTGCAGCGTCAGTTTGAGAAAGAAGTCGCCCGTGCGAGCCGCGGAGGCAGCAGCTTCCAGGTGCTGATGCTCGATCTCGATGGATTTAAGGCAGTTAACGACACACACGGTCACAAAGCCGGTGACGAAATGCTTCGCGAGATAAGCAAGGTCATTCGTGAGCAGCTTCGCGAATATGATTTCCTTGCACGTTACGGTGGTGATGAGTTCGTCGCTCTCGTTCCGGGAACTGAACCCGGCGATGTCGTCGATCTCTGTGATCGTATCGAAAAGGCTGTTTGTGCTTTCAAGCTTCCGGTCGGCGAAGCCAAAACGGCATCCGTCGGCGTCAGTCTGGGAGCCTCCGGATACCCGCAGGCAGGTGAGACGTTCGACCAAATGATCGTCGCTGCCGATAAGATAATGTACGAACGCAAGGTCAGCCGAAAGCGGTTCGCCCTGACCCATAACGTCGGAGCTGCCAACCGGCCACCCAGCGATCTGTCAGCAGATTTTCCCAATATCTACACCACGTTACCGTCAAGCGACAATCTGATCGTCGAACTCGACGAAACGCATGTTCTCTCCCCGTCTTCTTCGTCGATCAACTAGCAAACCTTGCGTTTTGCCCTATCGAAGTGATGCTAGATTCCTAATGCCTAGAATTTTCGATATTGTCTAGCCAGCCCGTCTCCTTTTTTAACCTATTTTTGTAGGGTTCCCCGGTTACACCTCCGATCTGTTCAAGCCCGCGTTAGATAGAGATAGGACAACGCCCCGGGGCTTGAGCGCTGATAAGTCGGTCATTCTGACCGGTCACCATTCAACTGAAAAGAATCGTTGACACAGTTGTGTATAACAATGTAATATTTCATTTGAACGATGTTAATCATCGTTTATCTGTATAGCCTCTCGATCAATTTGACCTACGAATCTACTCATAAGTTTCCGTGTGGTCTCAAGTAGGTAATGGAAACTTACCCGCAATATAAATGTCAGCAAAACTTGGCGAAATTTTAGTCCGCGAAAATTTGATCACCCCGGATCAACTGCGCGAGACCCTTGAATACCAGCGTGCAAACGGTGGTCGATTGGGATCCAATCTCGTGCGGCTCGGATATGTTTCGGATGACGTTGTCACAGCCGTTTTGTCCCGCCAGTACGGTGTGCCTTCGATCAACCTTGACCTTTTTCAGATCGACTCCGACGTCATCAAGCTTATCTCTGAAGATGTGGCGATGAAATATTCGGTCCTGCCCATTTCCAAGGTCGGCGCAACGCTGACGCTGGCGATGGCAGACCCGACGAACGTCTTTGCGATGGATGACATCAAGTTCATGACGGGCTTGAATGTTGAGCCGGTGATCGCATCCGAGACGTCGATACAGCTTGCAATAGCAAAATACTATAGCGGCTCGAGCGAGATCGATATTTTCGACGCTGCGTTCGCTGTCGAAGTCGAAAGAAATGGTGTTACCGGCAATGGCAACGGTAATGGAAATGGACATGGCCCGATCGGCGGGAGCCGAAATGGCGTGCCTAAACACGGAGCAAAGGTCGCTGTCGCCGACGAACGCATCACATCTGCCGATCTCGACGTTTCGCTCGATCGATTCGAATTCAATGCGAACGACAGCGACGAACTGGAAATTGTAGAAGAAAACGATGAGATCGATCTGGCCGCTTTGGCAAGGGCCAGCGAAGATGCTCCGGTCGTTCGCCTCGTTAACGTGCTGCTCGTTGATTCGCTTCGCCGCGGAGCGTCAGATATTCACGTCGAGCCTTACGAAAAGGATTTCCGCATCCGCTTCCGAATCGACGGTGTGCTCTATGACGTGATGCATCCGCCGATGAAGATCCGCGATCCACTTATTTCCCGTCTCAAGATCATGTCGAAGCTCGACATTTCTGAGAAGCGTCTGCCGCAGGATGGCCGTATCAAGATCAAGGTAAAGGTCGATAACCGTTCGCGCGAACTCGATTTCCGCGTTTCGACGCTGCCAACCCTGTTTGGCGAAAAGGTCGTGCTTCGTCTGCTCGATAAAGACAAGCTCATGCTCGACATGACCAAGCTTGGTTTTGAGCAAGAGAGCCTCGATAAGTTTAAACGAGCGATCGCCAATCCGTACGGAATGGTTCTCGTTACCGGCCCGACGGGTTCCGGAAAAACGAACACGCTCTATTCGGCGCTTCAGTCTCTGAACACGCCGGAAACAAATATCATGACGGCCGAAGATCCGGTCGAATTCAACCTTCAGGGCATCAACCAGGTGCAGATGAAGGAGCAGATCGGGCTAAACTTTGCCGCCGCACTTCGCTCATTCCTTCGACAGGATCCTAACATCGTCCTCGTGGGCGAAATTCGAGACTTCGAAACGGCTGAGATCGCTATCAAAGCGGCGCTCACTGGCCACTTGGTCCTCTCGACGCTTCACACGAACGATGCCCCTCGACCATTTCACGTCTCGTGAACATGGGCATTGAGCCGTTCCTGGTGGCGACGTCAGTGAACATCATTCAGGCTCAGAGACTGATCCGCCGTATCTGCAGTAACTGCAAAGAGGAAGCCCACATGCCGGTCGAAGGCCTTATCGAGGTCGGATTTTCAAAAGAAGAGGCGGCCGATCTCAAGATCTACAAAGGAAGAGGCTGCTCAACGTGCAACAACACAGGTTTCAAGGGCCGCGTTGGCCTGTACGAAGTTATGGAGATCACGGATGAGCTCCGTGAATTGATCATTATTGGCGCTAGCGCAATGGAATTACGGAGAAAGGCGATCGAACTCGGAATGATAACGCTTCGCGAATCAGGTCTTTATAAGATCCGCGAAGGTATCACGACGATCGAAGAAGTGGTCAAGGAAACGGTCATTTAGACCATCTGGAGGGAAACTATGTTGGTTAGGGCAATAGCATTATCATTGGCAATCCTCGTCGGCATCGGAGTGATCATACCGCTCGCTACCGATACGACCGAGGCCGGTCCGCGTAAGGCCAAGAAAAAGAAAGAGAGAACATGGCGCGGAGTAAAGAAATACTCAAAACGCTGGTGGCAGCTCTATCGCGCTCAGGAGCGTCGCAAAAGTCTCTCATGGCTCAGAAGCGTGCACTCAGATTAAAGCAGATCAGAATGGAAGCCGCTCGTGCGACTGAAACGGAAACCGTCGCAGCACCGGTTGCAAAAGCTAAGCCGTCAGTCAAAACGGTAAAGAGCACTGCTCCGGCAGTTCTGCCGACCGGCGAGGAAGCCCCGGCGGGCTGGAGAACGGCCCAGTCTTCACCAGCGGAGCTACAGTTCCGCGTCGATAACTCGGCTGGCGATCAGGTCGGATCGGCTTCGATCTCGGTCGTTGGTCCGGCTGTTTCAGCCTCGTCTGGCCCTAAGAGCGTCGGCGGTGTTTCAACCTCGACACTTCGCCGCGAGGTCATCGACCGCATGATCCGTGAGAACGGATGGGTGGTCAACGACTATCAAAAAGACATCGCCGGACAGCCCGTCTATGTCGTCGTGGCACAGTCACAGACGAAAAGCGGTTCGGTGCAGTCAAGGATGTTCTACTTCACCGAAGTAGATGGCCGCATCTACAGCGTTGCCACCAATTCACCGGCTCAGGAATCCGAGCGTCTTGCTGAGGAATCCGAGAAGGTGATCAACTCGCTCAAGAACCGCTTGCGTCCGGCACTGCGGGCGTCGACCAAAGACTAATGTCAGACCCCCCTGCGTAAGCGGGGGGAAATACCCATGCAACCGATCTCGATCGGCTGCATAGACCGACACTCTCTTACAAACGTGAGTGCCGCCCGCTTACGCAGGCGGTTCTGACCCGCCTATCAATAAATATGAGTTACGAACAAGTCTCAGAATCAACCCTCACCTTACCTGACCTCCTCAGGAAAATGACCGACCTTGGCGGCTCCGACCTCCATTTGTCTACCAACACCGGCCCTCAGGTCCGTGTCCACGGCCATTTGGCTCCGCTTCCGGGCTTTCCGGTACTGTCGCCCTCCGACACGAAAAGGCTCGCGTACTCGGTTCTGACTGATGCTCAGAAGCACCGGTTCGAAGAAAATCTCGAGCTCGACTTTTCTTTCGGCCTGAAGGGAATGTCGCGTTTTCGTGCCAATCTCTTTAATCAGAAAGGTGCGGTCGGTGCGGTTTTTCGTGCCATTCCGTACGAGATCAAATCATTCGAAGCTCTCGGATTGCCCTCCGTAGTTTCGGATATGTGCAAAAAACCGCGTGGACTGATCCTCGTGACCGGACCAACCGGTTCCGGTAAATCCACCACGCTGGCATCGATGGTCGATAAGATCAATATCGACCGGCACGACCACATTCTAACGATCGAAGACCCGATCGAATTCCTCCACAATCACAAGAACTGTGTTGTAAATCAACGTGAAGTTGCAGCCGATACGCATTCATTCGGTGCGGCACTGAGAACTGCACTTCGTCAGGATCCCGACGTCGTGCTCGTAGGCGAAATGCGAGATCTCGAAACCATCGAGATGGCTCTGCGAATTGCTGAAACGGGCCACTTGACCTTCGCTACGCTTCACACGAACTCGGCGTACTCGACCATCAACCGTATCATCGACGTTTTCCCGGCCGAACAACAGTCGCAGGTCCGCACGCAGCTTTCCCTCGTTCTCGAAGGCATTCTTTGCCAATCTTTGCTGCCAAAAGCCTCAGGCGACGGACGTGTGATGGCTCTCGAAATTCTCGTGCCGAACGCCGCTATCCGTAACCTCATCCGCGAAGATAAGATCCACCAGATCTACTCGATGATGCAGACGGGACAGGACAAGTTTGGTATGCAGACCTTCAATCAGGCGCTCGCCACGCTGCACCACAAACGCTTGATCACTCTCGAAACCGCAATGCAGCGGTCGTCGAATGCCGATGAGCTGAAAGAATTGATCGATCGCGGATCCGGCCTGAACGATGCTTACTCGAACGCCCACGGCGGTCGGCCGGCGACCAGGCCAATGCCGGGCAGCGGCAGCCCTTACGCACAGGGCAGAAACATAGGCGAAAGGCCTCGCTAGGTAAAGAATCTTATTGGGAACATAGGTCCTCCGGGCCCTATCGAAGGAGAGTAGAATGCCAACATTTGTCTTTAAGGGAAGAAATCGCCTAAACGAAATCATCGCTGGTGAACGCGAAGCCGCAACGCAGGATGAACTCCGTGCATTGCTTCGCCGCGAGCAGGTCGTTCTGACCCAGGCAACGGAAAAGGGTCGTGAGATCGCCATCCCGAAGCTGGGCCGCCGTAAGAAGGTGGGAGCCAAGGAACTCGCTGTTTTCACGCGTCAATTCTCGGTCATGATCGATGCGGGTCTGCCGCTCGTTCAGTGTCTCGATATTCTCGCCGAACAACAGCAGAATGTTTTCTTTAAGGATGTGCTCCGTCAGGTTCGTCAGAACGTTGAGGAAGGCGCAACCCTTTATCAGGCGATGGAACGCCATCCTAAAGTTTTCGACAGCCTCTACACTCACATGGTCGAGGCCGGTGAAACGGGCGGTGTGCTCGATCTCATTCTCCAGCGTCTTGCTACTTTGATCGAAAAAGTCGTTAAGTTGAAACGCAGCATCGTTTCGGCGTCGATCTATCCGGCCGCTGTTATCACGGTGGCGATCGGTGCTATCGCTCTGATCATGATCGTGGTCATTCCACAGTTCGAGCAGATCTTCCTTGGTTTGCTGGGACCGGGCGAATTGCTGCCGCTGCCGACACGAATCGTCATGGCAATAAGCGGATTCATCGCCGGCTGGGGCGGACTGACGATCGCAGTCATCGGTATTGGCCTCGGCGTCGCGATCAACTTTTATTACAAAACTCCAAAAGGGCGTTGGAACATAGATTCGTTACTGCTGAAGACGCCGATATTCGGCAGCATCTTACGAAAGGTCGCGGTCGCTAGATTCTCACGAATTCTTTCGACGCTTTTGTCGTCCGGTGTTCCGATCCTGCAATCGCTGGATATCACCGCTAAGACCGCCGGGAATGTCATCATTGAGGATGCAATCATCAAGGTCCGCCAGGGCGTCGAACGCGGTGAAAACTTCGTCGATCCGCTCAAGGCGACCAATGTTTTCCCGCACATGGTCAGCCAGATGATCGGCGTCGGCGAACAAACCGGAGCAATGGATGCCATGCTCGGCAAGATCGCCGATTTCTACGAAGAAGAGGTTGACACAGCCATAGCTGATCTCCTCGGCCTGATGGAACCGGTCCTTATAGCGTTCCTCGGTATCACGATTGGTTCGATCGTTATCTCGATGTACTTACCGCTCTTCTCGCTCATCGGAAAACTCTCGAGCGGCACAAAGTAAGAATTGGTTTTCGGTCTTGTGCCTTCGGTTTTCGCCAAGACCAAAACCTAAAACCTAAAGCCATAGACGAAAACGCCTGTACGACGAAGGTCGCACAGGCGTTTTCATTTTTTGGTGGAGACGAGGGGGGTCGAACCCCTGACCTCTGCAATGCCATTGCAGCGCTCTGCCAAACTGAGCTACGTCCCCGATTTTCAAGTTCCAAGATCGGAGTTGTTAGTTCCGAGTCGGCGAACTTTTGAATTTAACGAAATTGCTGTGATTCGTCAACTCTAAGCGACAGCTACGTTCCTACTTTCCTTGAAAATTTGCCTTTCGCTTTTCGAGGAATGCCGAGACGCCTTCTTTCTTGTCCTCGGTCGAGAAGCAGATCGCAAACAGGTCGACCTCGCGCCGAAGGCCTTCGTCGAGGTTTGATCGGGAGGCGAATTTCACGGCTTCCTTGCTGAGCTGCAGAGCGATCGGAGCTTTTTCGGCGATCTTTTCGGCGAGTTTCATTGTCTCGGCTTCGAGTTGATCGACAGGGTAGACGTGGTTGACGAGGCCGATCCGTTCGGCAGTTACTGCATCTATCATGTCGCCCGTGAGGATCATTTCCATCGATCGGCCTTCACCGATAAGGTTGGTCAAGCGCTGAGTTCCGCCGCCGCCGGGCATTATGCCGAGGTTTATCTCAGGTTGAGAGAACCGAGCCGACTCGCTGCAAATACGAAGGTCGCAAGCGAGCGCGAGTTCGTTGCCTCCGCCGAGACAAAACCCATTGACCATGGCGATGACGGGCTTCGGAAAGCTCTCGAGAGAATTAAAAAATGTCTTCTCGTGAAATAGGTCTCGCTGCGTTACGGGCGTTTGCCCTTCGAACTCGCTGATATCAGCTCCGGCAATGAACGACTTCTCGCCGGCTCCGGTAATAACCAGCACACGGACAGAATCGTCCTTTCGCAGCTCATCGAGAGCCGTCACGCCCTCGGCATGGACGGTTTTGTTCAGTGCGTTCAGCTTGTCAGGACGATTGATTATGAGGACTGCGACCTTGCCGCGTTTTTCGACGGTGATTGTTTCGTAATTAGGCATGGAACAAAATTGGGCTATTCGTGAATTCCGTCAACGATATTATCGTCAGCGATCCAGGCGACGAATAATCTAAGCCAGCTTTCTTTTGGTTCTTCGATCGCGACGCCAACGCGGGACGTTCCGTAGCTTGCGGGTAAGATCCGAATAACCTGGGCTTTTACTTCGACGGGAACTCCGTTGGGGCGATGCGAACGGATGTAGAGGCTCTCACCTTGTGAGATCGGTTGATTGAGTTGAAATAAGGCTCCGAGCGTGGAAATATCGTCGGTTTCGGTGGGTTCGCTCCAAGTCGCGCCGTCATCTGTTCGTCCGGAAACGACGATCGGCAGGCGCAGTGCCATCCTAAGAGCAAACCGTTTTTCCTCGAAGTGAGGCTGATTAGGGGTCATCACAAAATTCCAGCTAGGTTTTAGGTTCGGTCAAATAAAAGAGAATTCTAACACGAAACATCAATTTTGGGAACAATTTAGCGATAGTGCCTTAGAGCTGCGTGAGCACCTTACCAAATGCCCTAACGCGGCAGAAGGCAAAATGGAAAATAGACGAACCTGCTAACGCGTCGCTATACTGTAAAAAAGCCTGGTTAGCCTTTCGATATGCGGCGAAGCTTCATTAGATC